>DAIRED010000001.1:0-33195 GCA_036795795.1 Thermoplasmatota archaeon
CCCTATGGCACGCTCGGTGGCCGCCCCGCGCACCCTGAGCCGCGCGACATCCGCCCTCATCGCGGGCAGCCGAAGCTCCGGCGCCATCCCCACGTACCTGGAATAACCGCCGAAAATCTCGTCCGCGCCAGTTCCCGTGACGACTGCGCCCTCGACCGCTTCGCGGCAGACGAAAGCCATCGGCACCGCGACCGCGATTTCTATCGGCGCTGGAGTCTTTATTGCGGATTCGACCCGTTTGGCCACATCGCGCAGGGAGGAGGATTTGATTTCGATGGTCGTCAACGGCAAAGAGAGCGCTTCCGCGGCCTCGACAGCCGCCCTGATGTCGTGACAGCCAGGCTTCCCCGCGACGTACAGCGAAACATCGGTGACGCGTTTGCACAGCGCCGCCACCAGCGAACTGTCCAGCCCTCCGGAGAATGCCACCGCAACGCGGCCGCGGCCATCTGTTAAATTCTCGCACGCGCGCGCGATTTTTTCTGCTATGAGCTCCGAGTGTTCCGGGAACGGGTATCCAGCGTGCTTCTCAAGCCCAGCCTTGGATGGCATCCGTCCCCCTCTCGAGGAGCTCGCGCGCGGTTTTCGCGATTCCGTCGATCGGAACCCTGGCCTGCTTCTTCGAGTCCCTGTCGCGGACCGTGACGGCCTTGTCCTGGAGGGAGTCATAATCCAAAGTTATGCAGAACGGGGTGCCGATTTCATCCATTCTGGCATAGCGCCGGCCGATTGTGCCGCCGTCGTCGAATGATGTGGCGATTCCCGCGCGCCTGAGCTCCGCGTCCAGCTTTCCCGCCTCAACGTCGAGGCCATCCTTGGCCATCAGCGGGAAGACGCCGAACTTTATCGGTGCCACCCGGCTCGGCAGCCTCAGCACGGTGTAGTCGTCCTTCTCGAAATGCGCGTGCTCCATCACCGAGTAAAGTATCCTGTCCAGGCCGTACGACGGCTCGATGACGTGGGGCACGAACCTGCGCCCGTGGGCCGTCTCCTTGACGCGCTTAAGCTCGAAGCATTCCTTTGGAACCGTGATGTCCTTGCCGGCTACGTTCAGCTTCGCCGAGCCGTCCTTCTGGATTGCGGACGCCTCCGCCGTGGCGAGGGCCTCCTTGACCGCGCCAGCCTCCTTCTTGAAAAGCGGGCCGAGCTTCGCCGAAACCGGGACTAGCGCATCCCGCTCGGTCTCGACCGGCTTGTCGAAGCGCTCGAACGCCCTCAGGTCTGCGCCGGAGTGCTTGATGTGCTGCTCCAAATCGTACGAGCCGCGGTCGGCGATGCCGACGGCCTCCGTCCACCCGATGGCCAGCTCGATTTCAGCGTCCCAGCAATCCGAAGCGTAATGGGCCATCTCGTCGCTCAAGTGCTGCCTGAAACGCAGGCGCTTGTCGTCTATGCCGACGTCGACGAGGAAGCGCTTCGTGAGCGCGACGAAGTAGGCCAGCGCCTCGTTCTTTATGACGCCGTTCTCGACCGCTTCCGAGACGGAGATGGACAAATCCTTTCCGTCCTGGGGCACGAGGTGCAACGTGTCCGCCGCCACGTCCTTGAAGCGCGGCCACGTCTTCGCGTCGGGCCTGACGAAGACCTCGGCCTCCATCATGTTGAACTCCCTGAGCCGGATCATGCCCTGCCTGGGGGATATCTCGTTGCGGAAGCCCTTTCCCACCTGGACCGCGCCGAACGGCAGGTCGTCGCGGAAGTACCGGTAGAGCGAGCTGAAGTTGAAGAACATCGCCTGCGCCGTCTCCGGCCGCAGGTAGCCGACGCGCCCGGAGCCTGGGCCAATCTTCGTCTGGAACATCAGGTTGAATGTGTAAGGCGCGCCCAGCTTGCCCTTGCACGACGGGCACGCGACGTCGTGCTCCTTGATGGCCGTAGCGAGCGCCTCCGCCTCTAGCGAATCCGGGTTGGGGACCTTCCCTTCCAAGAGATGGTCGGCCCTGAACGCCTCCTTGCACCCCTCGCACTGGACGGCGAAATCGGAGAACTCGGCGACGTGCCCGGAGGCGATGAAAACCGCTTCGGGCGACACGTTGGGGGAATCTATCTCGGCGAAGCCCTCGCCCAGAACGTACAGACGGCGCCAGTGGTCGGCGATGTTCCTCTTCAGCGCCGTCCCGAGTGGGCCGTAGTCGTACATCCCCGCCACGCCGCCGTAAATCTCGTATGCGGGATGGAAGAATCCCCTGCGCTTGGCGAGCGCCATCAGCCTGTTTTCCTCCACTTTCTCACCCTCCACCTGCGCCACGGACCACGGTTGGCATCCCCGGGGCGACGAACGCCCTCGCGGGGTCGCCGCGGCCGCACGGAAGGGACGCGAATTCCGCTGCGTGCCCCTTCTTAATCCTTAACCCTGGCTCCAGATTTAATACTTTCCTCGGGGCGGAAATCGCGATGCGGAGGATTTCGTCCTGGGTCAGGCTTTTCTGCGCCTTTGCGAGGAACCTCGCCTCCGCGACCAGGTCGGGTCTCGAGAGCATCGCGTTGTCGGTGCCGAGCGCCACCTCGATTCCGGCGTCCAGCATGCGCCGCACGTGGGGTTCGAATCCGAAGAATGCGTTGCTCCGCGGGCAGACGACGACAGGTATCCCCGCCTCGGCGCATTCGCTCATGTCCCGCCCGCTCGCCTTCGCCATGTGGACGACGAACGCCGGCTTCAGCTCGGCCACGCGCCCGAACGGCTCGCGGGCGCGCTCGCTCGCGTGTATCGCGAACGGCTTGCGAGCCCTCCTGGCCATCTCGGAAATCGCCAGGAGGTCGTCCCGCTTCCATTCGGATATCGACGACAGGCCTATGCCGTCCGCGACCTTCAGCAGATTGGCGACTTCCGTCTTGTCGAGATTCAATCCCGCTGGCCGCCCCAGTATCGTGGGCGTAACCCCGCGGCGCTTGGCGGCGCGCTTCAGGGCTGCGGCGCCCTCCGCGCCACCTTCCCTGAAGTCCGCGAAGGCGCACGTCCCGGTCCGGGCCATCTCCGCGACTGCGCGGGCCATCCCCGATTCCACACGCTTCGGCGAGGCCTTGGCTAGCATCCGGAACTTGTAACCGCTTGGAGGGGCGACGATATCTTCGACCGTGCCTTTCGGCACCTTTCGAATGAAGGCGTCTCCGAGGTGGGTGTGGGCGTTGGCCAGAAGAGGAAAAACGATGCGCGTTTTCTTGATTTCGCCGGGATGCGGGGTGAAGACCTCGACGACCTTTCCCCCTTCGACGGAAAAGCCCCCTTCGACGAACTCTTCGCCGTCGAATATCCAAGGACCGTAGGTGCGCGCCACGGACCTCAAATCGCCTGATTGGTATTAAATCTCACCAATCCGGCGGGAGCGGTGCTGGCTCACCTGTACGTCGAGAATTTCAGCAGCAGGTCCGCAATCCTGTCCGCGACATCGCGCGTCAGGACGCCCTCGTCGATCTTGACCTGCACGAAGTCCAGGGCCTCGTTCACGTCCAGCTTGTCGGCCTTGGCGATGAGCGAGCCCTTGAGTGTTCCGCGCTGATTCTCCGGAAGCGTCAGTATAATCTGGTTGAGCTCCCACTTGAACTCGGTTATGCGCTTGAGGTTCAACCTGCGCTTTCTGACCGCCTGAACCTTCCTCGGTTGGTACCGGTCGTTGCGTCCCGGGCCGGTGCCCCTCCCGCCGCGCCTGAACGGGCGCCTGGGTGGTGGTCCGGGTGTCAAATGCCACCCCGCGGGTCTTTTAGAATGTCCCTGTCCCTGGACGCGCGCACCAGTATGTGCGGCTCGTCCCGGTGGGACATGAACTCTTCGAACGATATGTTTGGCGCGACCTCGCGCATCAGGTGGAACGCCGCCACGTCGGCGTTGGTCGTGGAAAGGTACCTGCCAGAAGGCAGCCCGACGAGCTCGCCGCGGTCGACCATCGCCGTCAGGGTCGCCTTGAGCGCTGGCTCGCCGATGGAGAGCTTGCGGAGGGCCTGGGCCGCAGTGAAAGGCTCGTCCCTGTGCGTGGATGCGAACTCCTTGATCAACGTCTCGGCGTCTACCATCGGCCGTTGATAGTGCTGGGGGCACATAAACCTTTAGGTTGGCTGCCCAGTCGCATCGACGCTGCGTGCAATGCCAGATGCGTGCGACATCGCCCTCGCGCGGGATTCGAGAAGCCCCTAATCAGCTGAACACCAGATTCTCAGCGTATCGACCTCGCGACCAGTTTGGCGGCCTTTTCCCCGGACAGGAGCATGCCGCCGAATATCGGCCCCATCCTAGGGGCGCCGTAGACGGCGTTGGCAGCCATCCCAGCGACGAACAGGCCGGGGTAGACCTCCTTGGTATTCTCGACTACGGTCCGCTCGCCGACATCGGCCCACATAGATTTTTCCCCCTCTATCTGTCCAGACGGCGTGTTCAGTCTGCCGACCTTGCGATGGACTATCTTGCAGACCTCGGCGGCGTGCCCGGTGGCGTCGACGATGGCCTTCGAGCCCACCGTCAGCGGGTCGACGTGCAGGCCCGCTATCTCGATGGCCGACCAGTTTATCACCGCGCCATCGATCCTTTTGCCCCCGCGTACCATCACGTCCTCGATGGAGATCGCGTTGAAGATGCGGGCGCCCGCGTCGATGGCCCCGGCGCAAAGCTTGCAGACCGCCTCGACGGAGTCGGCCGTGTAATAGCCGCCGGTGGTCTTCTGTATCTTCACTCCGACCTCTTCTAGGATGCGCTTGCTTTCTTTCTGTACGACGACGACGGGGAAGGTCATGCCGCCCCCCCACATCCCTCCGCCCGGAGAAAGTCTGCGCTCGTAGACGTTGACCATGAAACCTTCCTGTGCGAGCCTCATGGCGGCCACGAGCCCCGCCGGGCCAGCTCCCGCCACTATCGCGTCCGACTGCAGACGCCCTAGGAACTCCCTGTTGAACCGCTCCACAATCGCTCTCGTGACCTCGATGTCGTCGATTCCTGCCATGTCGCTCACCTTTCCGTGATATTATAAATCGTCAATAGACCTTTCCGCACCTGATGCACTGGCGCTTCCCGTCCCCGCTGTCTATGAGCCTTCCGCCGCAGTCGGGGCACTCCTGCTGGACTTTCGGCTGCAAGGCCGGCGCCACATGCGACGGGGCGTACTGCGGCGGGGGCGGCGGCTGCGGCGTGTAAGGCGCAGGCTGCGGCGGCACGTCGAATGCGACCGTCGTCCCCGCCACCCGGTCCAGATAGCGCTGGCGGGGGTCGCCCTCCGTCAGGAACCCTATGAGAACGTCGAGCAGCAGCGCCACCCAGTATATCTTCGAGATGTTGCGCTTGAGCCCGCGGTCGAAGGTCATGGCGCCACTTATCGGGACGACGTGCAGCTTCATCATGCGCTTACCGATGGTCGAGCCGCGCGACGATTCCATCGCCGCGCTGTAGAAGACATAGACTAAGCCCCATATGAATGGAAAGACAGCGCTGGATACCCAGCCCACCAAGGCAAGTTCTGCGAAAATCATCAGCGGGATGCATCCAATCAGGGCGACGAGCCAAGTGATGAATGCATCGATTATGGCCGCGACTACCCTGGACACCCAGTGGTCCTGGAGCCTCTGGTCTCCCGAAACGGCTTCCGCGGGCGTTTGCATCATTTCCTCCGATTGCCTGGCGCATCCCTCATTGCCATCTGCGGATATAAAATGTCCGATTTCTGGGAACTGTTATATATTAGGATGATTTTCCTCATCCCTTCGGAGCCCAATATGAAAACCGCGGTCGTGGCGATAGGCGGAAACGCGCTCATCAAGAAAGGCCAGGAAGGCAACATCTACCAGCAGTTCGCGAACTCGCGCGAGACCTGCGCCAAGCTCATCGAGGTCGTGGAGATGGGCTACGATATCGTTCTGACGCACGGCAACGGACCCCAGGTCGGCGACTCTATACGGAGGCACGAGAACTCGAGGAAGACCATCCCGCCGTACCCGCTGGGCGTCTGCGTCGCCGAGACGGTCGGAAGCATGGGCTACATGCTCCAGCAGACGATGCAGAACACCGCGAAGAAGTCCAAGGTCCGCAAGGACGTCGTGACAATCATCACCCAGGTCGTCGTCGACAGCAACGACCCGTCATTCGAAAAACCGACGAAGCCGATCGGCCAGTTCTTCTCGAAGGAGGACATCGATGAGATAGCCAAGAAGGAGAAATGGAGCGTCGTCGAGGACAGCGGCCGCGGCTGGCGCCGCGTGGTCCCCTCGCCCAAGCCCCTTAGGATAGTCGAAAAGGACACAATCAGGGATTTGCTGGAGAAGGGCAAGATTGTGATTGCCTGCGGCGGCGGCGGGCTGCCAGTGATAGAGCTCGAGAACGGGCTCCTCGACGGGGTCGAGGCGGTCGTCGACAAGGACTACGCGTCGTCGAAGCTGGCGCAGCAGCTGGGCATCGACGAGCTGGTCATCCTGACGGGGGTCTACAAGGTCTCCGTCAACTTCGGCAAGCCCGACCAGGTCGACCTCGACGTGCTGACGGTCGGGGACGCGAAGCGATACCTGGCCGAGGGCCAGTTCCCGCCAGGCTCCATGGGTCCGAAGATAGAGGCGGCAATAGAATTCATCGAGAGCGGCGGGAAGCGCGCGATAATCGCAAGCCACGACAACCTCGTGGAGGCGATGCTGGGGAAGGCAGGGACGAGGATAGTCGCGTGAGCGAAAGTAAGAAATCCGCGCACGGTCCTTGAGGGTTGTTGAAGCTAGTACATTTCACAGAGAGGAAGACCTACACGATTGGGGAATACGACCTGGCTCGCGTGAAAGGCGAGCTTGCCGCAGATTCCCAGCGCCCGCTGAAGGGACCGTACGAGCTTCTTCGGACGGACGATTTCGTCGTCTACCAGGACAACCGCAGGACCCGATTTACCAGGGAGCTTATGACCAGACGCGCCGCCGCTCTTCTGGCCTCGATTTCAGGCGGGGAGACTAGGGTTTGCGGGATGGACGTTGTCGCCGGTGGTCAAAGATTCCACTTTGTCCCCTCGCTGGATAACAAAGACGAGATGGATTATTACGAAGGGGCGCACGATGCGAGAATCCTCACTCTCACGAGGACGCCGCTGGCGCCGTCTTTCAAGGCGGACCGGAAGACGCTGGACGCGTTCTACCGAGGCTACGCCTTCCCGCGGTGGTTTTCCCCGCTCATAAAGATGCGCCACTTCAGATTCCAAGCGCTCGACGGGACGTTCCGGTTCCAGTCTAGGCGATACTCGGACTCGAAGCACAGCCCAGCGAGCAAGATGCTCTTCGACATGGGGAGGCCTGGCGACGCGGCCAAGTGCTACTTCAGCCTCGCGCGGATGCTCGACCCCAGGATGGAGGCGCGCGGAGCCGGAAGGCCCATCGACAGGGTCCTGGCGGTCTTCGACATCGACGCGGCGAAGGACCACCGCGAGCATCTCGTCGGAGAAGACGGAGTGTGCTCGCTCTGTTTGAAGGACGCTCGGACGAAAGCCGATAAGGCGCTCAGGGAGTTCCCAGACGCAACGGTGCTGTTCTCTGGCACGAAGGGCTTCCACATCCATCTCGGCAGGGAGGTCGGCTCCGCCGAGTACCTGGCGATGTCGGATGCGTTGGGCGCGGCGGGCGCCCCGGTCGACGATTTCTCCTTCGAACGGTCCGGGAGAAGATGCCTAGACATGCACAGGATAATCAAGGTCCCCGGTACGGTCGATGCGGCGACTGGCTGCGTCGTGGGCGAGGGGGTCCATAGGCTCACGCTCGCCGACTCGTTCTCGTCAAATCCTTTTTAAACTCGCATCGGCATTCACCGTGCGTGAGCGGGAGACCGCGATGACCATGATACCATGCCTAACGTTGGCAAGCAACGTTAGTCACAGGTCATCAGGAGGCTTCGCCCCCAGATGGCCTGAATAACCCACCTGGGCGCCTTCACGGGTGCCCAGGTCCCTAAGCGGTGGATAATATGGGACTATTCGATTTCCTTAAAAGCAAGCCATCGACGGAGCACAAACAGGCTCCACCAGTTCGGCGCAGAGAGCCCCTTAGGCCCTAGGGCGGGGATCGGGTCGTTGAGCTCAGACGGATGCCCAGGCGCAAGAGCCTTCTCGCTTTCGTGAACGACAACAGGTGGCACTTGGTCCGGAACAAGTTCAGCTACAAGTCGGCGGGGAAGAAGGCCCGCTGCAATAGGGCGGCCATCTACCATTTGATAAAGAGCAAGTATTTCTTATTCGCGATGTGCAACGAGATTAGAACGTACTGCGGCGAACCGGTAAAGGGGAAAAACAGCCCTGCGCCACAGTGCGATGCGGTTGTCGCCGCGAACTTGAGAAGGCTCGCCTGCCCGACGGCCATCCTGGGCCTGCTGGCGCGCGTCATCGAGAAGGACGGGATGGAGAAGGCCCACGGAGTGCTGCGGTTCCTGGAGAGAGCCTACGCCAGCCCTGAAAAATACGCTGGCGACCTGTTGACTCTGGCAGACCGTTACAACATGGTCCCTCCGCCGCCAGTAGCGTGATGTGCAGGCGGATTTCTCCGATTTGGCGACCAGCCGACTTCAGTAGTTATTTTTGTTCGGTATCAGGCACAGGAACTTCGTCGCTCCCTTGCCCGCCTGCCTGAACTGGTGCATGTCGTTCGCCGGCACGAAGATGAAGTCCCCCTGCTTGAAAGGCTCGTCGCCCTTGGCGGTCTTGAGAACGCCGTCGCCCTCGACGATGAAGACCTCGTGCTCCCAGTCGTGGCTGTGGTAGGGCGTGTAACCGCCTGGCTTCATCTCGAACAGGCGCATCGCGAAGTGCTGGGCGCCGTCCTTCTTCGTGATGAGCCAGCGTATCGTGATGTCCTTAGAGCCCTGCCCCGGGTCCTCGGCCTCGACGTCGGAGTAGTGCGCGTGCTTCACTTCCATGCCTCCGGATTCACCATCGAGTCCGGTTTCGTTCCGTTAATGGCCTTGATGACCTGCTCGGCGACCTGGACGCCCGCGCGCTCCTGGCCCTCCTTCGTCGATGCACCTATGTGCGGCGTGAAGACGATGTTGTCCAGCTTGGTCAGCGGGCTGTCGGCGAGCGGCTCCTTTGCGAAGACGTCCAGCGCGGCTCCGGCTATCTTCTTGTCCTTCAAAGCGTTGTAGAGCGCCGTCTCGTCGATTATGCCGCCGCGGGCGCAGTTGACGATGAACGCCGACGGCTTCATCTTGGCGAACTCCGCGACGCCAATCATCCCGCGGGTCTCGTCGGTGAGCATCGCGTGGATAGTTATGAAATCGGATTCCCTCAGCAGGCGGTCCAGGTTGCACAGCTCGACGCCGACCTTCTGCGCCACGTCCGCTGGCAGGTATGGGTCGTAGGCGACGGTCTTCATCCCGAATGCCTTCGCGCGGACCGCCACCTCGGAGCCGATTCGCCCAGAGCCGACGAAGCCCAGCGTCTTGCCGAAGAGCTCGACGCCCTTGAGCTGCTTCTTCTCCCACTTCCCTCCGCGTATTCCCCTGTCCGCACGCGGCAGCGAACGGGCCAATGAAAGCATGTGCCCGATTGCCAGCTCGGCGACTGAGGTGGTGCTCGACCTGGGTGCGTTGACGACGACGATTCCCTTCGCCGTGGCGGCCTTGACGTCGATGTTGTCGACGCCTATCCCGGCGCGCCCGATGACCTTGAGCTTCGCAGCCCTGTCGATGACGTCCTTCGTGACCTTGGTGCGGGACCTGACGACCAGCGCCTCGTATTCGCCGATCTGCGCCAGAAGTTCCTCGGGCGTGAGCTCCGCGGCATTCACGTCGCCAGCGCCCTTCAGCAGCTCCACCCCTTCCTTTGCTATCGAGTCCGAAACGAGTATCTTCATGCACTCACCTAGCGGGTTAAACGCCTAGGGTGATTTAAACGGTTCGCCCGTTCCGCCGGGCGAGGGCAAAGTCAGATGGTTTGGCTCGTTTCAAACTCCGCCGATCATTCCATCCTTGCCGACGTCGAGGTGCGGCTTGTGCTTCGCGTGCTCGCGAATCTCCGCCTCGATGACCTTGGCCAGGCGCTCGACGCCCACCCGTATCATCTCGTCCGTGGGATGGGTGAAGTTCAGCCTCATCGCGTCGTGGCCGCCGTTGTTGGTGTAGAATGCCGTTCCGGGGACGTAGGCGACGTTGTTGGCTATCGCCCTGTTGAACATCTCCGTCGTGTCGATGTAGTTCGGCACCGTGACCCAGCAGAACATCCCGCCATCCGGCTTCGTCCAGCTGACGCCCTCGGGCATGTAATCCTTCAGGGATTTCAGCATGATGTCCCTCTTCGTCCTATACAGCTTCTTGATGAGCTCGACGTGCTTGTCGACGAGGCCGCGGGCGAGGTACTCGTAGGATATGTACTGACCGAGGGTGTTTGTGCACAGGTCAGTCGACTGCTTCGCAATGACCAGCTTCGAGGTTATCTCCTCGCTCGCTGTGAGCCATGCAACCCTCAGGCCGGGAGAGAGGATCTTCGAGAACGTGCTCATGTAGATGACGCGCCCCTCCTTGTCGAACGATTTCACGGGCCTCAGGTCGTCCCCCGAGTACCTGATGTCGCAGTACGGGTCGTCCTCGATGATGACCATGTCCAGCTCCGCGCAGATGTCGATTATCTTCTTCCTGCGGCTCTCCGGCGCCGTGACCCCCGTGGGGTTCTGGAACGTCGGGAGCATGTACAGCATCTTGAAGTTGCGGCCGTGCCTGTGCAGCTTCCAGAGCCTGTCCTCCAGGATGTCTGGAGGCATTCCCTCGCTGTCCACGGGTATGGCCTCCATCTGCGCCTGGTACGAGGCGAACACGCCCGCACCGCCGAGGAAGGTCGGCGCCCCGCAGACGACCATGTCCCTGGGGTCGATGAAGACCTTGCTGACCAGGTCCAGGGCCTGCTGCGAGCCGCTGGTTATTATCGTGTTCTTTAAGTCGCAGTCTATAGACTTGCGCCTCATCCTCTCGACGAGCTGCTCCCTAAGTTCAGTTACGCCCTCGGTCGTGCCGTATTGCAGCACCTTGTCCGGGTCTCCCGAGAGAAGATCCTGGCAAATCGTCTTGACCTCTTCGACCGGGAATGCCGCGGGGTTCGGCAGGCCGCCGGCGAAGAGCACGATGTCCTTTTGGTGTGTCAGCTTCAGCAGCTCCCTTATCATCGAAGCCTTCAAACCCCGCGCCCTCTCCGAAAACAGATGCTCGAAACCGTCGGCCATTTTTTTCCCCCGACGGGCGCGTCCCCTTGTCGCCGCGCCCATGGGTGAATGCGCCCATCGTGCAATATAATTTGGGGTGCCCGGCTCGCGCAGTTTAATATGCCGCTCCGCGAATTCCTGCGCGGTGAGACCGTGCCGGACGACGCGCCGAGGGATTTGACTGAAGTGAGGAAGAGGGCGCAGGAGCGGATGCACGGTATATGCACCGCCAACAAGGTCTGCGACGGGGCTCCGCAGAGGGTGTGCCAGGGGCAGAAGTACGGCGCTGGAATCGGGTTCGGGGGCGCCGGAAAGGGGCTCTCGTTCGCCGCCAACGTGGATGCGCTGGACCGGGTAAAACTGAAGACCAGGCTCGTCTCCGCGCACGCGGAACCGGAGCTCGGAGCGGCGTACTTGGGCCGGAAGCTGGCGATGCCCGTCATGCCTTCCTCCCTGAGCGGCGTGAAGGCCAGCATGGGCGGGAGCATCAGCGAGCTGGAGTTCGCGCGCTCCGTCCTGAGGGGGGCTAAAGAAGCGGGGCTTCTAGGCTGGATTGGCAACACCGCCGACGATGGCGAGGAGTGCACCGGCATCGAGGCCGTTGCCTCTGTGGGAGTCGGCGTCACGATTTTCAAACCCCAGTCGAACGCTAAGCTCATCGAGCTCTTCAGCCTGGCCGAGAGGGCTGGCGCGGTCGCCGTCGGCGTCGACCTTGATGGCGTCGGGAGCACGAACTGGGACAAAGCCGGAAAGCCAGTCTACAGGAAATCCCCGAAAGAGCTGCGGGAGCTGGCCGACTCCACGGAGCTTCCGTTCGTCGCCAAGGGAATCATGTGCGTCGAGGACGCCCTGGCGGCGAAGGACGCCGGTGCCGATGCGATTGACGTTTCCAACCACGGCGGCAGGGCGCTGGATTCGACCCTGGGCGTCGCCGACGTTCTGCCCGGAATCGCAAAGGCCGTCGGAGGAAAGCTCGCCGTGACCGCGGGCGGCGGCGTGCGGACAGGTTTCGACGTCCTGAAGATGCTGGCGCTGGGCGCCGACGCGGCGCTCGTGGGGCGGGACGTGGCCCGCGCCGCCATCGGCGGCGGCGCCGCTGGAGTCAGGATGCACTTCGAGTACCTCAGAGGCGACCTGCGCAGGGCGATGATGCTCACTGGCTGCAACTCGGTTGATGATGTAGATGTACGTATCATTGAGCCTCCCCACTGACGGGGCTCCAGGGATTGCCCGCGCATGTTTTATATGCCGCCAAACCGCTATCGTCGTCGAGGCAGGATTTGGGCCAACCCGACATCAAGAGAAAGGTAGTCCTTCTGGGGGACAGCGCCGTCGGCAAGACGTCGCTCATCCGCAGGTTCGTCCAGGATTCGTTCGACGACAGCTACATCTCCACCATCGGCGTGAAGATAACCAAGAAGGACGTCGAGGTGGCAAGGCCCGAAGGCAGCCTCGCCGTGACGATGATGATATGGGACATCCTCGGCCAGCAAGGATACACGGGGACGCAGGCGATGAGCTACGTCGGGACGCAGGGAGCTATTTTCGTCGTCGATTTGACGAGGCCGGAGAGCCTCGAAAGCATCACGAAATACTGGCTTCCGGAGCTGTCAAAGGCGGTCGGAGAGGTGCCGCGCGTGCTGGTGGGCAATAAGGTCGACCTGCTCTCCGAGCGCAAGGTGACGGACGCCGACATCGCGCGCGTCGCATCGTCCATCGGAGCCGCGTGGTTCCTGTCTTCCGCAAAGACAGGGGAGGGCGTCGAACCGCTCTTCGCGAAGATGGCCGCCATCTCGTCGGCCGATTCCTGCAAAGGACCGAATGCCGAGAAACGCGGGGGGGCGCCTAGAGCCGTTCGCACCCTCACGGACGCGGCTGACGAGGTGATGCTCGATTTCACCAGTTCCTTTGGCGACCAGGAGATAGCGATGGCGATGGTCCGGAGGCAGTTTGCCAAGGCGGGACTGGACATCTCCCACCCGTCGAAACCGGCCCTCATGGAGTCCGTGCGCTTACTGGCCGAGGCCGAGCAGGGTTTCAAGTCTCCAGACGAGATACTTGCCAACCTCCACCGCAGAAGGGCAATCGTCGAGAAGTGCCAGTGAGCCGGCGCAGCGGATGGGAGAGCGCGCTTCTTTATTCTAACGAAATTATTATTCAGCAGTAAATTCCCGCGCCTCAGCAGCCTTCGAACTTCAAACCCCGCTTGCGCAGCCTCGCCTCGAGCTTCTCCCACGTCGGCGGGTTGGTCTGGCACCCCTTCTCTTCCACGACGAAACTCGCCGCGGCGGCGCCCGCCAGCGCGGAGTCGCGCAACCCCTTGCCCCGGTAGAGTCCCGCATAGAAACCGGCTCGGTATCCGTCCCCCGCACCTGTGGGATCGACGAAGCGGTCCCCGGCGACAATCGGAATCTTGAAGGTGCCGTCGGCCGTCACGACCTCGCTGCCCTTCTTTCCCCTAGTCAGCACCAGAGTCGGGGCGTAATCCAGGAGGTCGGCCGTCCTGTGGAGGCCGAGGTACTTCAAGGCCCTCGCAGCCTCGCTCTCGTTGGCGAAGAATATGTTGGACCGCTCCAATATCACTTCGAACATCTCCGGGGTGTAGACGTAGTGCAGCTCCTGTCCGGGGTCGAAGGAGACCTTCCGTCCCTTCTTCTTCGCGCGCGCTACGACCTTGGAATAGTATTCCGGCCGGCCGGTGCAGATGTGGACGAAATCCGACGCATCGACTGAGTGCTTTGCAACCTCGAATGAGGCGGCGTCCTTCATCGGCCCCTGGTTGATGACCGCCACCTGGTCCTGGCCAGGCTCCGTCATTATCCAGCAAGTCGGCGTGGTGTAGCCTGGCACTGCCCTCAGGTCGGTCGAATCGACGCGCGCGCCGTCCAGCGCCTTCCGGAAGTCTGCGGGAAAGTCCTCGCCGACGAACGACGCGAGCGCAGCCGGGACTCCGAGGCACCCGGCGATGAAGGCTATGTTCGCCCCCGTGCCGCCACGGTAGGTGCGGTGGCTGGTGACCTCGATGGAAGTGTTGGGCTCGGGGAAGCGCGGGACCTCTATGATGTGGTCTATCGTGGTGTGGCCGAAGACGCCGACGAAGTTGGACGCGCGCGGCGGTTTGGGGATTGGCCCCGCCGCTGGCTTGGCGCGTTGCCTCTCCGCGGCCACCGCGCTCCCGGCCTTCGCGCGCCTCCCGCTCAGGTCCCTTCCCTCCAGCTTCCCAGGTACTTCTTCTGCGCCTTGCTGAGCGAGTCGAGCTCTATCCCGTTCGCCTTCAGCGCCAGAAGCGCCACCCGGTCGTCCATCTCCTTCGGCACGTCGTAGACTCCCGGCTTCAGCTTCCTCCCGTTGACGGCCACGTGCTGGGCGCAGAGCGCCTGTATCGCGAAGCTCATGTCCATAATCTCGACGGGGTGGCCCTGGCCCGCGGCCAAGTTTACGAGCCGCCCCTCGGCCAGTAGGTACGCCTTCTTGCCGTCCTTGAACCTGTACTCGTCGACGAACTCGCGCACGCGACGAACCGATTTGGACATCTTGACGAGGTCAGTTTTCGAAACTTCGTTGTCGAAGTGGCCCGAGTTCGCCATGACGATGCCGTCCTTGGCAAGCCTGAGCTCGCGCTCGGTCACGATGTCCTTGCAGCCAGTCGCAGAGACGAGGAAGTCGGCCTTCGCAATCGCGCTCGCCATCGGCTCGACCTCGAATCCGTCCAGGTGCGCCTCGACGGCGCTGACCGGGTCCACCTCGCACACCGTGACGATGGCGCCCATGCCCCTCGCCCGCATGGCGATTCCGCGCCCGCACCAGCCGTAGCCGGCGACGACGAAGCGCCTGCCCGCGATGAGCAGGTTCGTGGCGTTGAGGATGCCGTCGAAGGTCGACTGGCCGGTCCCGTATCGGTTGTCGAAGAGGTGCTTCATCTTGGCGTTGTTCACTGCCATGACCGGGAATTTGAGGGCCCCTTCCTTGGCCATCGCCTCCAGCCTGATGATGCCGGTCGTGGTCTCCTCGTTCGCGCCGAGGATGCCATCCAGGAGCTCGGTGCGCTCAGTGTGCAGCAGAAAGATGAGGTCCGCGCCGTCGTCCACGACGATGTTCGGCTTGAGGTCCAGCACCTTGTGCAGGCTCTCGTAGTACTGCTCGTTCGTTTGCCACTTCTTGGCGTAGGTGTCCAGCTTGTGGTGCTTGTGGAGCGCAACGGCGACCGAGTCGTCGGTCGACAGCGGGTTGCAGCTGGTCAGGCGCACGGTGGCGCCCGCCTCCTTCAGGGTCAGTGCCAACACGCCCGTCTTCGCCTCGACGTGCAGCGCCATGCCGACGCGCTTGCCCTTCAGAGACTTCTTCCTGACCATCTCCTCGCGCACGTTGGCCAGCACGTCCATGTGCGTCTTCGCCCATTCGAGTCGCAGCACCCCTCTCTGCATGAGGTCGTCCATAGGAGACACCTGAACGGTGGATAGGGGGGGAAGGGGAAAAAGGTTTTGGATATCAATGATATCATTTTTTCCCCACTATCCGAATAAGGAATCGAACCGTTAATAATACTTCAGATGCAATCACCAGATTCATTTTGAGTATATTAACGATTGAATTATTAATGTTGATGGGTGATGTGGCCGTACTAGTAAATTGGAGCCTTTTTTATATATTTTTGCATTTAAACATGATTCGTCAAATGCAGCCATGGCCGATATATATCTGGGCAAGTTTTCGTTTATTAATGAGGAGGTTTCTTTGATATTCTTTGATAATTTTTCAGATGTTTTAAATGTAGTTTTTGAGCTAATCATTTGTGTACCGTCTGTATCTTGCTGGAAAAATAACGGCGACTTTTCAAAACATATTGATAAGAACTTAGCAATCATTATCCCTGGCGAACAATTTTTATAAAATTTCTTTATTATCTCGCTAATTATATCGCATTTAAATTCACTTTTAATAATCCTAGAAGTTCTTCGATATTCAGATTCGATAATTAATTCCCAATTTCTATACCACTTCATTTGTTTACTCAATAATTTTCCAATTAACAAGCGATCGTTTGATGGTACTAGAACATAATATCCTGGATGGCATACACTTTTGTTTAGACTAACATAATATAATGGTCCACCAATTAAACCCGCACCAATATCTGCAATTATTTCATCCGCAAGCTCCGTTAATTTATTTCTTATTGCGAAGACTATTCTCTTATATTGCTTCTTCTTATCATATTTATTCAACGTTATTAGTATCAATTCTTGCAATCTTACCCTGAGATCATTTATTATATTTATTGGATCGCTTGAATCTTCATGTCCAGCATCCGTTTGATCGATAATAAAATGCATAGCTTCGTGCGCAACTAAAGGAAAAGTATCGAACATATCTAATTTGGTATGTATTGGAACCATTAATAATTGATGGAATGAATCCACGGTAATTTGTGTTGGGTCACCAACGCCTGAAAAAGATGTGGACACAATCCCAGACCAGGATCTTGAAAACTTATATGGGCAACAATATTTATAAACACTTGCTTTATTTTTATCATATGTAATCTTGTAAGAATATGTGTTGTCCTGATATATTAATTTATTTTTTATTTGAATTACTTTAGTTAAATCGCCATCAATAGAATACCCATATCCGTTAATAATTTCTTTTATAGTTTGGGGATTTTGTAGCTCGTTTTCTGTATTATATTGAAATTGTAATATTTCACGATTTCTCATTATATGTCCATATTTACTTAACAACACTCCGCAGTAATCTTTCATGAGATTATTAAGGCCCACAGAAATTAAATCTAAAAGGCCTGCACGTTCGCCAACTCGAATTATTGGATCCGAGATTGTGCCTAATTGTAACCCCTCTAATTGTTCATTATATGTTCCAATAACCGCATCAAGATTTTTATAATATCGACGGGCACTCATTCGTAATAAATACAATTTATCCCACATGTCTTTATTTATTTCCATTTGTTTCGCACTCTTACTGAATATCGTATTTAATGAATTAATATCATGATAAATTTCTTCGATAAAAAGGTCGAAAAAAGGAGTGGGTGATAAGAATTCAGCTTCATTAATTTTCCAAATATGTGACACTTGTTTTGCCCGATATAACAACCATTCAAGTTGAAATTTTAAATCGTATATTTGTCGATAATATGGATTTTTATGTAAATCGAATCCCAGATTTCCCCAGCATTTTTCAGTGATTTCGCATACATTACCAGGAGTGTCGAACGCTAAACCGGTCTTTATTGATTTTGGTACTGTTCCTTTTTTTACTAGGTCTCCGAACCATTGAGGAATTGTCACAACTCTACGAATGCCAGGCATTGTCCGTATTTTGTTGGTAGTATCATAAATAATCATTCTAGGGTTAGTCGACAATACTGAGATAGACCCATCCCAAAACCCCATTTCTTCAACACCCCGCATACCAGCTTTTGGAGAATATGGGTGTTTAAGAGCACCCATAATTTGATTTAATTTATTATTATCATTTTCACCATCAGTTTCTATTAAAATATTATAAAACATTTTTTGTTTACTAGAAATTGGTTCGAGCATCCCATTTATATGATTTTTAAAATCATGTCGAAATTTTGCATTTTCAGACCATAATTCACCCAATCGAATATGTGGATATTTTTGGTCTTTCAACTTTATAATACCTTTTTCTTTCGCCAACCGCTCAGCATCTGAATATATGTTCCAACAAACAATACTGGAAGTGTCATAAATTTCTGAACTTAACTCATCACGTAAGCGTGTGATAATTTCATAGTAACTTGAGAGATTATTAAAACCCCATTGAACCATTATTCTCCATGAAGTAAAAGTAAGAAATGTTTGTGGGGCATCAATATCCGGATTGGCTTTTATTGTTTTCCATATCTTATTAATAATTTTATTGACCCTAGTCATGGTTATTTTTCCATCGACTCTCTTCGGCATGATGAATGTATACACAAGGTAAGGACTTTTTATTTGATGCCACCTTACCATATCTTCGAATATCGTTGTGGTTTTGTATTTTCCTAGATAATATTGAATACAAGGAACCCCAATTAAATCACCAACTCCAGGTATCTTAGAAATTAATGCTCTTAATAAACTATCCCAATACAAATGTGTAGTTCCGGTAAATGCTAATAAATCACATTTCCCCATAACAATACCTTTATGAATTGATAAACGAAAATGGCACGGGAAGTAAGAGAAAAATCCACAATCTCGACCATAATGATTTTGAGCAGATTTGCACCTAGAACGGAGTAAACCATAGTGTATATTTTCCATTTCATTATCATTTACTACAGTATCCATCCAAGAGATAAGTGTGAATAGCTTTTCTTTTGTAGAATTCGATAATTTTGAGCTTACCGCGAGTTCCGATACCATTAGAATCAAATTTGTATCAGAAATTACTTTTGTAGGAGATAGGCTATTTAAAAATTGTCGTATTTTACCATAACTTTTTGACTCAATAGAATATCGGCCATATAAATCATCGTGAATTTCCTTCCATAATTTCAAGCCTTCGGGGGATGTCCATACACCTGACGCTCCGACAATTTTATACGAAATTTTTTCGATTGAATCTAGAATTGATAATATGTCATGCCACCCAGCATTGTTTGTCGCAATCAAATTCAAAGAGAATAACCTAATGGACGTTATATACCTACTACCCATTTGTTTCCCCACATATCATTTGACATATAGGAAATAACCGCATACTTAATAAAATTATTTATAACATTTATAACGTTTATAACAGTAATCTCAGATGAATAATTATTATTCCTATTTTTTCCTTAATTTATATTTTGTCTTTCGCCCCTTCGCAGGCCTAATTTCATCGAGATAGTTATTATCCTTCAACCTCTGAATCAAACGAAGAGCGGCGGGATAGGAAATATTGCGCTCCTGAGATATATCTCCAATAGAAAGCCCATCTAATCCTTTTAACTCTGCGGCTTCGAATAACGACACTAATTCGCGGGCTCTTACCGTTATTTTTTTCCCATTATGTGCCTGAATATCCTCAATTGTTGTTTCTATCATTTTCAATCGAGTATCAATGGATTCGATTCGCTTGGATAATTCCATATAAATTTTTGTCACGTTGAGACTGACAACCTCCACACTCCTCTGTATCTGATCTAGCTTGAGGTCTTTTTCTACCATATTTTTACCGCCTTTGAATAATCATCAGATATGAGTACCATAATATTTATATGTTATGTATATTTTTATAGATTACATAATTCAAACCTCACTGTAATGATGTGTAAAAAATGATTTGGTTGCATGAATAAGTTATTTTTTTCTCCTTTTTATTATTATTCCCTCATCCTCCCAACATATAACTAACGATTGGGGGATGTTCAATGGCTTCCTTAATGCTTTCTCAATTTCAATATAGGGGATAATCTCATCGAGTGGATACGCCATTTGCTCACTTTTATTCCCTAATTTATTATTCTTATTATTTTTTTTCATTTTACACCAACCCTTTTTGAATATAACATATATATGTTATCTAATATTTAAACATTTTTACCCATTTGATTATAGGCCACCACCCTATAAAATCCAACGAGTTTATCCGCTTTTATCGTATATATTTCGCTACTCGCCATCAGAGATTCACCGAAATTTTCATTATTTTCCAGTACCACCACGCTCCCTCTCGCGCTCCCACGGCTTCTTCTCGAAGAAGTCCTTGTCCCCCGGCTCGTCGCCAAAGTACTGGCCGGCGAAGTTGGCGGTCACCGCCCGACGAGGTTGCGCGCCATCGCCCTTCCCGCCTCGGCGAGCGCGGCCGCGTTGTCGAAGCCGTCCGCGACCTTCCGCAGCCTCGATTCCGGCCACTTGCGCATCTCCGCGACCGCGCGGGCGACGTTCGGTACAGCGCGCGTCAGCTCGTCCACGATTGTGACGTGCGCCGCCCTTGCCGTCCGCGAAAGGGGGTTCAGGTCCACCGCAATTACAACTTTGCCGAACCTGACCAGCGCCTCGGCTCGGTCCCCGTCCTCCAGGGGGACGAAGACGATGTCGGCGGTGAAAATGCCTTCCTCGGAGCAGTGGGCCCGGGGCTGCGCCAGCTTTGGTATGAGCCTCGTCGCGTCGCGGCCGAGGACGCCCTTCGCCCCGAGCATCTCCATGTGCGCGACGACTCGCCCGATGCGCGCCTCGCTCCTGTGGAACAGGTTGACTTCCAGCCTCGCCGGGACCGCCTTCGAGAGGGCTATCATCTCCCGACCGGCCAGCGCTGCCACGTTGCCGTTGACGGATAGCACGGGGTTTTTCGCCAGGACGAGATGCGCCGCCGCCGCCTTCGCCGCCCGCAGTGCGAACGGATGCGTGCGCTCCCCGAGCATGTAGTCGAATGCCTCGCCGCGCCCGTGGGCGATGAGGCCGGTCCGCGCGACAATCCCGTCGTCGGAGAGCTTGGAGAGAGATTCGCGGGTCTTCAGAGACTTGTACCGCGGGTGCGAGCGTGGCACATTCATTTCGGCCCCTCCGAGAAGATGTCCCTCTCCGACGGCCTCGCGTCGTCGCTGAGGTACTGGCCGAAGAAACCGCCGACGACGAGGCACACGAACGATGCCAGGATGACCGGCGATGCCATCCGCAGGACGTTGAGGACGACGTCCCCGGCGAACGTCCCGTCGATTCCCGGCGCGGTCAGCGGCGCGAGCACCAGCAGCGAGGCGAAGCCGCACCCCGCGGCGAGCGCTCCGTGGTTGGTCACGATGACCCTGTCCATCCCGTCCACCATCAAGCCCGCCGCGAGCCCCAGGCCGAAGGCCACCAGCGCAGGCAGGTACATCGGCGCCCTCTCTGTGAGCGGGAAGGTGACGTTCGGAAGGACGACGTAGAAGTACGTGTACCCGAGCGGGACGCCGCAGGCTAGCGCCACCAGTATCCAGACAATCCACCGTCTCATCCGGGCGCCCCCGTCAGGCCGGCCGATGCCGAATTGATGTTCTGCCCCAGGTAACGGCGGGTCACTGCCATCTCCGAGAGGTAGCCCGTGTTGAGCCCCGGGTAATCCCTCGGTACGCCGTAGACGTAAAGGGTGACCTGGCAATAGTGTTCCCACGTCGGTTCGCCGGACGCGAGGATGTCCTCCACAGCCGCGAATGTCTCCTCCGAGGCGTTCCTGGCGAAGATCATCTGGATTGCCGTCACGTTGGCCGTCCCCCCCGCCTCGATGATGTCGTCCTGCACGTCAATGATCCTGAATACAGGGTAGAAGAGCATCCGGCTCCCGTCCTCCAGCCTCACCTGCCCCTCGTCGCGCATCCTCTCCGGCGCGAGGCCGTCCTCCGCGGGGACGTCACGTATCCAGCCTTGGTACGTCACGACGTTCAGCTGCATCGGCTTGCCGCCTGGGTTGTGGACGACGAGGCTCACTTCCAGCTCCAGCGAGGTGACGTTCGCGCCCTCGTATGAGGGGGTGATGGCGACGTCGAGCGCGACCTCGGTCAGTATCCTCGATTCCACCAGGTCCGAGTAGTTCACCGCCGTGCCGACTGAGAAGATGCCAGATACTGCCAAGGCGACGGCCAGGGAGACGACGGCAATCCTCTTCCGGGGCGATGCTTTCGCGAATGGCCGCATCGGCCTATCCCTCGCCCTCTTTTGTCTCGGCGGGGCTCTCCGAAGATGCCGCCGCCTCGAAGGCCGCCAGCCCCTTGTCATAAATCGCCTGGGCGAAGTGGCACATGACCGTGTGGCCGGGAGCGACCTCGACCATCGGCGGGTCCGTTTCGGTGCATACCTGCTTCTTCAGGACGCAGCGCGGGTGGAATCTGCAGCCAGTCGGCAGGTTTATCGGGCTGGGCATGTCGCCCTTAATCGGCACGTCGGCGTAGACGTAGTCCGGGTCCGGCACCGGCACTGCAGCCAGCAGCGCGATGGTGTACGGGTGCCCGGGCGTGAGGATGACGTCGTCGGTCTTGGCCATCTCGACAACCTTGCCCAGGTACATGACCGCGATGCGGTCGGACATGTAGCGCGCCACGGCGACGTCATGGGTGATGAATAGGAACGGCATCCCGTACTTCTCGCGCAGGTCGAGCATCAGGTTCATCACGCCTACGCGGATGGAGATGTCCAGCATCGACACGGGCTCGTCGGCGACGATGCACTTGGGATTGACGACAAGCGCCCGCGCGATGGCGACGCGCTGCCTCTGCCCGCCGCTGAGCTCGTGCGGGTACCGGTCCAGCATCTCCTCTGCCGGCCGCAGCCCGGCGTCCTCCAGCGCCCTGATGACGGCGGCGACGCGCTCCTCCGGGCTCTGGTCCGGTTCGTGAACGGTCAGCGGGTCGGCGACGGCCTGGAAGACCGTGAAGCGCGGGTTGAGGGACTCGTACGGATCCTGGAATATCATCTGGAAGTTGCGCCTGAACGAGACGAGGTCGCGCTTGCTCAGCTTCGCTATGTCGTAGCCCATGAAGTCTATGCTTCCGTCGGTCGGGTTGTCCAGCCTCGTCAGCATCCGGCCGGCGGTCGTCTTGCCGCAGCCGGACTCGCCCACGAGCCCGAGAATCTCGCCGCGCCGGATGTCGAAGCTGATGCCATCGACCGCCTTCACGTAGAGGTCGGACTTGCCGAACGAGAAGAGCCCCTTCTGCTTGAGGGGGAAGTACTTCTTCAGCTGCTGGACGCGCACGACGATTTCGTCGCTCACTTCTTCACCTCCAGCTTCCCCGAGTGGAACTTCTCGGCGTAGTGGCACAGGCTGAAATGCCCGGGGGAGACCTCGACGCGCTTCGGCTCCTCGGCCTTGCACTTCTCGGTCGCGTACCGGCAACGCGGGTGGAACCTGCAACCAGTCGGTGGCTTGAGCAGGCTGGGCGGGGTGCCCGGAATCGTCGCCAGGCGCTTCTTCGGCCCGGTGATGCTCGGGAAGCCTCCCAGCAGCGCCTCGGCGTACGGGTGGGCGGTCTCCTTGAATATCTCGCTCGCCGTGCCCTTCTCGACTATCTTGCCGGCGTACATCACGGCCAGGTGCTTGGACACCTTCGCCACGACCGAGACGTCGTGGGTGATGATTATCATCGCCATTCCGAACTTCTTCTGTATCTTCACTATCTCGTTGAGTATCCTGCGCTGCGTGATGACGTCCAGCGCCGTCGTCGGCTCGTCGGCGATGATGAGCGCCGGGTTGAGGGCCAGCGCCATCGCAATCATCGCGCGCTGCTTCATCCCGCCGCTGTACTCGTGGGGGAAGTTGTCGATGCGGTCCGTCGGAACGCCGATGAGGCTGTACAGCTTGGCCACGCGCTCCCTCGCCTCGGCGACGGTCACATCCTCGTGGATGCGTATCGCCTCGACTATCTGGTCCCCAACGGTGTAGACCGGGTTGAAGGCGTTCATCGCCCCCTGGAATATCATCGATATCTCCTTCCAGCGGAGCTTGGTCAGCTCGGGGTGGTAGTCGCGGAGCGTGCCGTCCTTGCGCATCGTCATCGCGGTGAGGTTGCGGCCTTTGAAGTTGACGCTGCCGCCGTGGATGTGCGCGTTGCCGGGCAGGAGCTGCGTGACCGCGTAGCCCAGGGTGGTTTTCCCGCAACCCGACTCGCCCACGAGCCCGAGCGTCTCGCCCGCCTCTAGGGTGAGGCTTATGTCGTCGACTGCGCGCACCCATCCGGCCCGGACCTTGAAGTACACCTTGAGGTCGCTGACTTCCAGCAGAGACATCTCAGCGCCTCCTGAGCCGCGGGTTCACAATCTCATCCACCGCCCGCCCCACGAGGTAGAACCCCAGGGACAGCACCGTAATGGCGATTCCGGGCGGCAACAGCCACCACCAGGCGGTCAGGGTGTTCCCCGACGTCTGGATCGTGCTCAGCAGGATGCCCCACGTCACGGACTTGGGGTCGCCGAGGCCGAGGAAGCTCAGCGCCGCCTCGGTGATGATTGCGCCAGCGACCATCAGGGTCATGTAGAGGAAGGTGAAGGGCAGGACGTTCGGCGCGATGTGCTTGATGATTATCTTCGCGTCGCTGGAGCCGCCGACGCGCGCCGCGTCGATGAACGGGCGCTCCTTGAGCGAGAGGGCCTGCGCCCTGATGACCCTCGCGATGCCTGGCCACCCCAGCAGGGCGATGATGAGGATGATGTTCCATATGTTCGGCCCCATTATCGCGGTGAGAATCAGGACTATTGGCAGCGTCGGCAGGACGAGGATGATGTCCGTGAACCTCATCAGGAGGGTGTCGGTCCATCCGCCGTAGTAGCCGGAGATGAGCCCCAGCAGGGTTCCGAAGAAGACGGCGAAGAATGCCGAGAGCACGCCGACGAGGAACGCAATCCGGCTGCCGTAAATCAGGTGCGTGAGGATGTCGTGCCCGACGTTGTCGGTGCCCAGGTAGTAGGTGTTCCCCGACGCGTACGTACCGGGAGGCAGAGGCGCCTTTATCGTCCCGACGAACTGGAATATAGTGGCCGTGGCCGTCCCCTCGTCGAAGTAGAGGCCGTTGACCTCGCCGGACGTGAGCGAGCCGTACTTGGTACCCGAGAACGAGCCGACGTAGCACAGGTACTTCGTCGACTGCTCGGTGTCGTAGAAGACCTGGATTCCCTTGCGCGCGCCTGCGTCTGTGCTCGATATTGTCGTCAGGCCCGCGTAGACCTTCCCGCTGACGCCGTGGAGGAAGACCTTCGAAACCTCCGTCACGAAGAACATCGACTTTACCTTCTCGGGTATCTCGCCCTTGAAGTTGGGGTCGAGCGCACCGGCGAAAGTCAGCCTGTAGACGACCGTCTCGGTCCCCTCGGATGTCGGCTCGGCCAGCTCGACAGCCGCGAGGAGCACGCCCCCCGACGACGTGTCTGGACCGACGGGAATCTTCGCCCCTTGCTCGTCGAAGACGTGGGTGGCGAATATCGTCTGGTTCAGCAGCGACAGGCAACCGATGGCTGCTCCGTCCGTCGATTCTAGGGGGAGGAATACCAGCGGAGGATAAAGGCTCTTGGAATAAGCTATCGGCGCCGAGACGTTCGCGGATTCCGAGCCAATCGTCAGTGGCAGCGACGACTCCAATCCGCCGCTCATGTTGTAGATGTCGATGTGCCCCGGCGTCGGGACCAGGATGCACGAGGCGTTGGGCTGCTCCAGGTTGTTGTACGGAAGGGGCTTTGCCACGACGGTCACGTTCGCGTCCACGAGGGTGACGAAGCTCCTTATGCCGAGGCTGTTCCACAGGTACTCCATCCTGTACGCCACGAGGCGCCCCTCGCCCGCCAGGGCGATGTACCTGTAAGGCCCGAACCTGCGCTGGACGACTCCGGAGAACGTCGCCTGCTGCAGCGGGATGTCGTACATGTCCCCGGTGGAGGTCGGGTCAACCGAGAGCCATTCAGGGGTGAAATCGAGCGACACGTTCAACAGCAGCTCCGGGCCGGCCGCGCCGAAGGGGTCCACGACGGCGAAGGTGTCGTTGGCCAGGAAGACGACGAGGCCGTTGTAAATCTTGTCGCCGGAGTTGATGTTGGCGTCCCTGCCCGGGCATATGTACCTCATCTGGGTGAGCGGCGGGGAGAGCCCCAGGTCGGCGATGTCGAAATCGACGGACGCGTTCCCCATCTCGAACGGCGTCACGTTGGTGAATGATGGCAGCATGAAATCCATGTGAACCTTGCCATCGGTCGAGGAGACTATCAGCCAGAGGCCTCCGCCGACGGTGTTGTACTTGGGGGTCGTCGGGCCGATTATCGGCTCGTTGTACGTCGCCGCGGCGTCGTATGTGGCCGTGTGATTGACTATCGTGAACACGTCCTGGTCGGGGGCCATGAACGAGGGCTTGTATGGGGAGATTACCGGCGCGAGGAGCGCCATCACGCCGAACATCAATATGACTCCGAGCCCGACTATCCCCAGCTTGCTCTCCTTCAATGAGCGCCATGTCAGCGCAAGGAGCTTGACGTATCGCCTCGCCATCCCGGTCACCTTCTTCGCGGTGTCCGGCGGGGTCGGAAATCTGTCCCCCTCGGCTTTCGTTCCGTCGCTCACGTCGGCCACCTCACATCCTCACCCTCGGGTCGAGCCAGCCGTACAAGATATCCGCCAGGATGTTACTGAAGATTACAAGCAGGGAGAGTATGAAAAGCGTGGCCCCGGCCAGGAACTGGTCCTGCGTGAGGAGCGCCTCCAGGTAGGTGTAGCCTATGCCCTTGAAAGCGAATATCCCCTCTAGAATGACCGCGCCGCCCACGGCCAGCGCCAGCGATATTGTGAAAGACGTGACTATCGGCAGGTACGCGTTCCGGTTTGCGTGCCTCGTGCGGACGAGGCGCTCGGAGAGCCCCTTGGCCTTCGCCGTGATGATGTAATCCTCGCCCATGACCTCGAGAAGCGAAGTCCGCATCAACAATATGATGCCCGCTATGCCAATTATCACCAGCACTATCAAAGGCAATATCATATGCCAGCCAAAATCGACCGCGCCGAAGTACCACGCGTCCGTCGATATCTGAAACCGCGCGGCCGTGGCTCCCGGGTCCGAGAAGCCGTTCAACGGGAACCAGTCCAGCTTGAATGCGAAGAGCCAGATGCATATCAGCCCTATCCAGAAGGATGGCATGTTGTAGAAGACGAGCGAGAATACAATTACGCCGCCCTCGGTCGGCCCGCCGCGCCGCCAACCTATGTATGACCCAATCATAACTCCCAAACCATATACGATAATCGTCTCCGCCCCGAACAGGAGCAGGGTTCTAGGCATCCTATCCGCCAATATTTCTGAGACTGGCTGTTTGTACTGGTAGGATTCGCCAAAATTGAGGGTGAACATGTTCTTCATGAACAGGAAGTATCGCTCGTGCGTTGGCTTGTTCAGACCGAACTCCCTTTCCAGCCTGTTGAGCTTCTCCTCGGTTATCGTCGGGTCCGCCCTGAAACGCGAAAGCGGGTCCCCCGGCATCCAAAGAAACAGCAGGAAAATAAGGCTAGTCACGATGAATATGGTGATTAGCGCCTGTATCGTCCTGTTAGCGAGGTATCGACCCATTCCTGCCAATCGGATTCACCGGTCCTATTTTGGGTAGGGTGAAGACGCTATATTATGTTTATGCCCAACGGCTTCGCTCTAGGTGGATAAAACAAAGAAAAGAAGAATGAAAGAAAGGTTTTGAGCTGTCGGTTGCGCTTATTCGATCTTGGGCTGCTCCGGTTCCTTCGGCGCGGGCTGCCCGGCTGGCTTCGGGGCTGGCTTCGGCGCTGGTTTGGCCGCCGCCGGCTTCGAGCCGCCCATCATCTTGCCCAGTACGAGCCATCCGATGAGCAGCCCGACCACGAGCATCGCGACCGCCGCACCTGCGACGACCAACATGCTGTAGCCCTCGTCCCCGTCATCCGGCGTGACTACGGCCGGGGTGATGACGTTCAGCGTCACCGCCGCCTGGTCCGCGACTGCCATCACAGTCGTGTTGGCCGTTCCGGTGTAGACGTAGGCGAAGGACACCGCCTGGGTGCCTCCAGCCGCCACGTTGACGACCTTGCTCGAGACGACCGTGCCGTCGACCGTGAGGTCGACGACCGCATCGCCCGAGACCGGGCCGCTGTTCGTGACGGTGACGCCTATCGTCGCCGCCGCGCCCTTGGTCACGTTCACCGGGTATGTCGGTGCGGAGAAGACCATGTGCGCCACGCCACCGAAGGTGGAGAGCTGTATCGAGCCCGTGTTGGTGCCCTTGACCGCGCTGACGGTGTAGACGTTGATTCCCTCGCTTGCCGCGACGACGGTGAGGACGGCCGTGCCGTTCTCGTCAGTTGCGCCGTACGTGGTTCCAACGTAGACCATCGCATCCTCGACAGCATTGCCGAAGATGTCGGTGACCTCAACGGTCAGGTCGACTGCGCCGCCAACCGCCGTCAGCGGGACGCTCGCCTCACCTGAGACGATGAGCGGAGACAGCCCGGCCGAGGTTGCCAAGTAAGGCATGGCTGGCTCGAACGGGAATCCGCCCTCGTAGTCGCCTACATCTGGGTTGTACATGCCGATTGCGTAGGCCGAGTCGTGGACGAGTCCGGTCATGTAGAGCGTCGCATCCGAGTTGCTCCTCGCCGCGACGTAGTTCCAGCTGACCATTCCATCGCCGTCCGTGGCGATTGTGGCCTGCAGGGACTTCGCGCCACCCTTTCCGTTGTATATCTGGATGTCGCTGCCCACGAGCGCGCCGTTGACGTCGCTGAATCCCATGGTCACTGTGGTCGTGAAAGAGTCCATGCTCATGTAGGTCGAGCTCATCTCGAAGCTGCTCATGACCGCGACCGGCGCCCTCTGGAGGAGAGCCGCGTCGTAGATGGTCAGACCGGCGTCGAGGTACTCAACGAGCGCCTCGTCGGCTGGGTAGAGGTCGTCGCCGATGGCCATCTGGATGGCAATCGGGAAGTCGCCCTTGAACGACGATGTGGTCATCGATACGGTTATTTTCCCGGCCACGTCGGTCCTCAGGTTGTTGGCCACGTCGTATGGGTTCGGCAGCTCGTCGCCTGCATACCAGGCGTACACGCCGTCGTCGAAGTGGGCAGGTACGCCCGCCGAGACGAAGGGTATGAACATGTTGACCGCGGTGTCGTTGACCGGCTGGGCCGTCTTGTTGTAGACCGTCACCGTGAGCTGGATGTTGTCATCCGGCCCAGCGATGAGGTCGAAGTCGACGTCCGCTGCGAACATGTCGAGGCTGTTGTTGGCGAGCAGCGAGTCGTTGACGACGCACAGCTGCACCGTGTCGACGGTCGAGTACGCCTTTCCAACGGTGAATATCGCCGTGAACTCCTGCGCCTCGGCAGTCTCGGAGTGTATGGTGAAGTTGACCATTCCGGTCGCGTTTGTGTTCTTCGTCGCGTCGGGCACGGTTATGTTCGCGTCAGCGGTGGATAGCTCCATCGTGACCTCCATCGCGTTGATTCCCACGCCGTCGAAGTCCTTCACGTTGACCCATACCATCGTTTCGTTCGGCTGGGCCGTCGTGGCGTTCGAGTCTAGGACGTACGCGCTGACCGAGGTCACGTCGACCTGGGCCCAGTCGTAGTCCGGGTTCTCGACGCCGATGCCTATCGCAGCCTGCTGTACCTCCGGCACTAGCATGTTCGCGACCGAGATGTTGGCCTTGAATATGTCGATGAGGTTGGTGTTGATTATGGGGTCGACCGGTGCGGTGTATGTGAAGACCGCCACTCCCGTGGCGTTGGTCGTCTTTGCCTCGTCATCGACTGCACCCAGCATGACATTGGTGTCCACGTAGACATCCACTCCGGCAACGCCGTTTCCGTCCTGGTCCACGACCGTGACGGTCACGTCAGAGTCGGCGCCCGCCGCCACGACTGGCGGCTCGGCGGATACCTTGACCTGGTTGAAGCTGGGCGGGATGATGACCGTGGTCTCGCCGTACGCGGTGGCGTTCTTGGTGCCGCTCTCGACGAAGACGCTGTACGAGGCCGTTCCGGACTGGAACGGAACCGTGTCCGTGAAATTCGCGTAACCGTTGGCATTAGTCGTTTTAACTATGACCGTCGCATCGTAGCTCGACGTTATCTCGACGGAGGCGCCGTTGACCGGCATGCCGTCCTGCGAGACGTAGACCGAGCCCGCCACGTCACCCTCGGCGAGGACGTTGCTCGGCAAGCTGACCCTGGCGTAAAGTTCGCCAGCGACCGGCGCCGGCGGCGTCACGCTGCCGCCACCGCCCGTCGGCGGGTGCAGCGAGTTCAGCGAGAACCCGTTGTAGACCGTCCCGAATGCCGGGAGCCAGCCCTGCCAGGTGCTCTGCCTGAAGGCCTCGATGTTCTTCCTGTAGTAGAGGACGTTGTACGGCAGCTCTTCCATGATGATTCCGCAGATGTCCTTGACCATCTTGGCCCTGACGGTGTTGTCCATCGTCACGAGCATCTCGTCCATCATCGCGTCGGCGGTCGGGTTGTTGTAACCGGCGGCGTTGCTGCCGGCCGGGTTGACCGCGACGTCGTAGTCGCTGTGGAAGAAGTCGAGCAGGTAGTTCTCGGGGAAGGAACCAACGCTCCATCCGAGGATGTATATGTCGAAGTCGTACGAGACGTAGGCCTTGGACACAATCGTGTCAAAGCTGGTCGGCGCAGACTCGGCGTTGATGCCCAGGGACTTGAGGTTCTTGGATATCATGATGCCAGCGTCGGCCCTGACCGGGTCGTAGTCCTTCGGCGGGGTCAATATGGATATCTTCAGCGGCGAGCCATCGACATTCTCCCTCCAGCCGTCGCTGTTGATGTCGTCGTATCCGGCGTCGTCGAGTAGGTCCTCGGCTGCCTGGAGGTTGAAGTTCGCGACGTGGTCCGGCACGGTGTTGTTGATGTAGAACGGGTTGGTGATGGCCATCGGGACCGTTCCCTTGGTTCCGTAACCGCCCATCAGCCTGTTGACGATGTAGTCCTTGTCGCTACAGTAGGCGACGACCTTCCTGAAGTCCAGGTCATTCATCGGCGCCTTCCTGAAGTTGAAGGACGTGTAGAAGAAGCCCTGGTCCTGCGGGATCTGGAATCCGATGTTCGGGTCGGTCTTCAGAGAGTTGTAGAAGCCCGAGCCGATGTTCCACGGAATGAAGTGAATCTCGCCCTTCTTGAGAGCGAGAATCGCGACGTCGAGCGCGCCGTACTGCTTGAACTGGATGTGCCTGAGGTACTGCGGGAAGAGCGGGTACTCCACGTCGGCCCATGTGATGGTCTCGTTGGTTCCCCAGTATCCGTCATAGACGTCAATCTGTGCGCCAACACCCTGTGTCCAGTAGTTCAGCATCCACGGCCCGGTTCCGATGGTCGCGTCCTTCTCGCTGTTGTCGGCTCCGTAGCTGTAGTCAGGCTGGGACTCCGTGGCTCCGGGGATTTCGAAGTCGTCCAGCATCGCGTCGTCGATGGCCACGATGTGGTCTTCCCAGACGTGCGACGGGATGATCGGGACGCCGAGCGTGGCGTACCAGAACATCGAGTACGGTCCGTTGAGGTGGAATATCACCGTGTTGTCGTCGACAGCCTCGACACCGATGTGCGTCGTGCCGCCGTCCCATGCATCGAACGTTGCGTCCGTCCACAGGAGCGGGGTCATTATCTGCGTCTGGTACAGGCCCCATCCGAGGACCTGGTACGAGAAGGCGACGTCGGTCGCCGTCATCGGGGTTCCGTCGGTGAACGTTACGCCCTCGCGGAGCTCGAACGTGATGTTCAAACCGCTCGCGTCGGCCGTGTATTCAGCTCCCTCGTCGGTCGCACCGGGCAATGCCAGCACTGGGTACAGCTCGAAGTCGGGGGTGTATGCCATCAGCGTTTCGAAGTTCCACCCGAGTATGTTCGTCTTCCAGACGTCGTTGGTGTCGGGGTCGAACCAGCAAAGGTTCGCAGCGTCGTCCTGCATTCCCAGAATCAGAGTGTCCTGCGGTTCCTCCGCAGCGGTCACCATTGGAAACACGGCCGCAATCATGGCCACGACTACCAATGCGCTAATCATTTTCGCTATCTTGTTCTTCATATTTTTTCCTCCACTTCGCTTCCTTTCTGTTTCAGAATTGCTTGGTGGTCTAACTTCCAAATATTGCACAGCAATGACCGTATATAAACATTTCGATATCATGTTATAAATGACGCGCGCGCGAGATGCTCAACCGTCCCTGCTCAAACGCCGCCCCCTTCCGAATCGGGACATGCCTCCCCGAAGTCCATGAGAGTCTTCCCCCGGTCGTCCGTGAAGAGCGACGCCATCGACAGCTCGATCAGCGCAATCCTCTGCCGGGTGTAGGCGCTCACCTCGTACTCGTAGGCGAGCTTCTTCGTCTTCTCCAGGTACTTCGTCACGCTCCCGGGGTGCACGGTCAGGATGACCCCGTTCTTGCACTTGCACTTCCCCGTCACCGGCATCCTGCGGTACTTGGTGTTGCACGCAGTGCACCTGAACCCCTGCGTGGTGAATTTCTTCAGGTTGCCTATCATGTCGGGGAGCAGATGGGCGTTGATGAGGCGCTCGGCGACGTCGTTCTCGTCCACGGCCGCCAGCTTCCGGGCGAGACTCATCTGGAGCTCCATCTTCCCATTCATATCCTCTATCGTCTTGTACGACGAGACCATCGTTCCCTCGGCGATGTCCCGGGTGTCGTGCGTGAACATCAGGCCCTCGTACTGCAGGAGGCTGCCGATGCGCTTCCCGGCGTTGTCGACGAGGCGCTCCGCGTCCTTGGGCGGCCGCCTGGCCTCCGCGAGGGCGTAGAATTCCGCAGGATACTCGGAGACTGCGTCAATGTTGAGCGCCTCCTTGTCGATTTCGGCCGGGTCGATTCTCGAAGAAAGTATCATCGGGGCGTCCATCCTGCCGCCGCGGCTCTCGGGAAGGTAGGCGAAGGAGAAGTTGAGCAGCGCATCCATCAGCACCATCACGCAGTCTTCGTCCCCATCGCAGTTGCGCCGCTTCGCCGCGTGGAAGTAGGGGTGCGCGTAGCAGACGCTCGCACCGGTGTACCCGATGAGCCTGCAGCAGACGCCGCCCGAGGTGTGAGGGCTGAGGCCGAGCAGTGCCTGGCCGAGCATGTCCTCCGCCTTTTTCAGGTTGTAGTATGGCGGCACACCGTAGAACCTTACCAGGAGATCGTCGAGGTACTGGGCGATCCTGAACAGGTAATCGACCCCGGACCGGCTGATGATGACGTCCTGCGGCCGGATTTCCAGGACCTGCTCCGCCGATTCGAGGCGCTTCCCGCGGCAGTCGGTCTCGTATCCCAGCGCCCGCGCCTTCTCGACGGAGAGGTGTATCTCCCTCGGCTTGAAATGGGTCAGCGGTGCGTCGGTTATGTCGAAGCGTATAGTGCCGTCCTTGAAGACGGAGAGCCCGTGCTTGGCCCGGAGGATGCCCTTCTCGATCGGCTCCGGAATTTTCGTTTTGGACAGCATCCCCTTCACCCCCTTTACCTTCGTGCCCGAGGGGAGCTCCATCCTGCGCGCGGCTGGCTCGAAGACCGACCTCATGTCCAGCCGCCCCTTCATGACCCGACCAGTCGAGCGCGTCGCCTTCCCGCAGTTGGGGCAAGGCCTCATTTG
>DAIRED010000002.1:0-7191 GCA_036795795.1 Thermoplasmatota archaeon
GAGGGGTCTCTTAACAGCTCGACAAAGAGCATTTGTTTTAACTCTTCTTCCCACACCCCCCTCACACTTACTCTAATTGGTTGTATGGCAGAACTAATAATCGAAGAGCGCCCTCGACCTTGTGCATATATTTTAATTGCTCTTTATTAACAATTTTGTTAAGAATAAGCGAAAAACATATATGATACCAAATGCATCCTTAATCCGTCATGCACCTCCACGAGCTAGCCGAAAGATTGCGGTCCTCCAGCCTGTATGTTTTCACCACCAGGGACCTCGCCAAGATTGCCTCGGTCTCCCATTCTTCTGCAGCTGTGTACGTCCACAGGATGAAGGAGAGCGGCCTTGCCTTCCCAATCGAGAAGGGTAAGTTCTCGGTCTCCGAAGACCCCTTTGTCGTGGCCACCCAGCTCGCTTACCCATCCTATATGTCATTCTCAAGCGCGTTGTACATGCACGGTCGCCTAGACCAGGTGGTGAACTCCCTCATTGTCGTCACTTCGAGGGGGCGCGCGAAAGCCCAGTTTATGGGCATGACCATAGAATTCGTCAAGCTGTCCCCGGAACGCGTTTTCGGTTACAGGAAGGTGGAGAAAGGAGATAGTTACGTGTTCCTAGCCGACCTTGAGAAGGCTGTTGTGGATTCGCTATACATGCCGAGACGCTGCCCCGTGTCGCAGGCTTTGGCAGCCCTGGAAGACGCCTTCGACCAAAATCTGTTGGAGGAATATGCAAAGAGGATGGGAAGCGAGGCCGTCGTCAGGCGAACGGGATACGTACTGGAGAAATTGGGGCGGAAGACCCAACTGGTGCCGACAACTAAGACACCATACAAATTGAATCCTTCGATTCGTGCCTCCGGTAAGTGGATGGCCAAGTGGGGGCTGTATGTCAACGAGGTGGTGGAATGATAAAAAAGGAAGAACTGATAAAAATTGCCAGGATGACCGGCATGAAACCGCATCAGCAGGAGAAACACTACATACAGATGCATTTGCTCAGATCTCTGTACTCAAGGTACAATCCAGTATTCAAAGGCGGTACCGCTTTGATGTTCGCAGACGGGCTTAACCGATTCTCCGAGGACTTGGACTTCACCGCCACCGAAGATGCGGCTCCGGGGCTCTCCGACGCCCTCCTCGGCGATTTAGATTATGTGGGTATCAAGGCAAGGAAGAAGGATATCAAGGGTTTCGCTGAATCCTTCTCGTTTAAATTCGGGGCCGAGGGACCTTTGTTCACGAAGGAGATCGAGCGTTGCAGTGTAAGGGTTGAGGTCAGCCTCAGAGAGGCGGTCATACTCCCTCCTCGATCTCTGTTTCTAGAAGCCCAATATCCCGATATGCTGCCCTACCGCGTTTCGGTGATGGATATGAGGGAGATTTCCGCCGAGAAGGTCAGGGCCGTTATAACCAGGGAAAAAGCCCGGGACGTCTTTGATCTCCATTTCGTCCTCCGGAAGGGAGCCGTACCCGAAGAGAGCCTGATCAATGAGAAGCTGAAGTACTACAAGATGAAATTCGACACGGAACGCCTAAGGGAGAAGCTGGAAAGCAAACATGGCATTTGGAAGGCTGAGCTGGCACCCGTGGTATTCGGCTCGCTACCGGATTTCGACCAGGTCAAGGGAGAGATAATGAGCCATCTTGCGCGCGACTAATAATGCGAGAGATAAGCAAAAGGCCATAATCGCCATATAGGATCCGGTCAATTGTGGAGCATTTTAAAATGCTTTAATCCATGGAACCATAATAGGCCCGACTGAGGGACTGGGTAGAGATTTTAAATAGGCGCAAAGGGATACTTAGCACGTGATTGTGAATAGGAACCGTCACTTGGGGATGAGCGAATGAGTACGAAGGGTGTGGTTCCCTAAACGTGGGGATATACATGAATCTAGGAAATTACCCTATTGCTCCATTGATATTCGCGTTGCTGATGCCAGTATTGTACTGCCTGGTCAATAAAAATGTCCTGCTCACTTGAATATGGGCGCTTTTTCCCATCTTCGTTTTTCTCACGCTTTTGCATAGTATACCTCCTCGGGCACTTGGTAGTTTATGGCTGAGTGGTCTCTCAGCCCGTTGTACCAGTCCCTGAACTCCTCCAAGCTCTTCTGAAGCTCGATTGTGTCCTTCGGCTCCTTCCACATCAGCCACTCTTCCTTTAGCGTCTTTACCAGACGCTCCACCAATCCTTGCGCCTCGGGCGTGTGCGACGGCCCGTGGCGCCATTGCACTTCCCGCAGTTCCAGATAGCCCAGGGAGTTCCTGTTGGCAAACTCCGGGCCATTGTCCGTATGTAGCGCCAATGGTCTTCCGTCCTCAAATATCTTCTCATAGTACCGATTCGTGGACTGGCTCGTACGGTCGGAAGATACCATCAGTCCGGGAATCCAACGCGAGAACGCGTCCAGGCCGAGATATATCTCCACGCGGTTGCGGCCAAGCCACCACGTCGTTGTGTCCGCAACCCAGATTTCATCTGGACCGTTGGTTCTCAGAGGCTCGTAATGCTTTCTGCATCGCCCCCTGCGCTTCGGGACCAGCAGGTTCAGGTCCTTCATGATTCTGTACGCTGTTCCCTGGCAGAAAGGCGCTTTGCGCTCCCTCATCGCCATCCAGATCCGTTTGTGCCCTGCAATCGGCGGCATATCTTTCAGTATCTCCTTTATCATTGGCTCGTACGTTTTCGAATGATAGACTCGCTTCCTGCCGCTGCCTGGCTTGCGCGGCAGGACGCCGCCGGAGAAGTACTGCCGCCTCTTGCGGTAGAACGTCCCGTTCGATATCCCGAGCGCGTTCTTGACGATATCTGGGTGTAACCCGAGCTCGTCGATGTCCCGGAACAGCTTTTCCCAGAAGCCGACAGGAAGATGCAGCCTCATCTTCCCACTTCCAGGTTTTTTTTTAGATATTCCAGCTCGACATAGAGCTCGCCGACTATTTCCTTGAGCTTCTGGTTCTCCCGATCCAGCTGGCCTTGGTACTCCTTCTTTCCAGGCTTCAACGCATCCATCCCTCCGTTGACGAAGTTTTTCTTCCACCTGGAATAGGTGTTCGGATTAATATTGTGGCGTCTGCAGAGCTCCGAGACGCTACCGGGGCTCTTGAGCCCGAGTAGCACGACCTCGACCTTTTCCTCCGGGGTGAATCGCGATAATCCTACCAATTCAATTCACCCCCGAAAATGGAGGAAAATCGACACATAGTTTCCTCCCATATTTTCGTGTGCAATACAATAAACTTTGTTTAAATTACTATATAACAATTGTCGATTGTATATATTCTGCTCCTCCGGGATGAAAAACATGTATCCCATGACTATTGGAGCATCGTATGGTGCTTTAAAATCCTCAATTATGAACAATTAACGATGAAACGAAATGGAAAAGGTTTTCATTGGTTGTCTGATCTCTATGTGTTCACGAGATACTCCAGCGCCTGCACGATTGGGATTGTCATTGTTATTGTGGTGTCCCTCGTCTTGAATGAGTCCATAATCACAGTCCTTGGGGGTATGACGTACCGGTAATCAGCTCTTAGGAAGATTCTCGACTTGACGAATTGGGATACAATATCGATACTTTCATCATTTGTTACCATATCAACGGTCAGCAAACTCGTTCCCTGGGATTCGCCCGAATATGTCAATTCTATTGTATATGTATGACCAGGTTGGACTCTAAGTACCGTCCAGTCCGAATCACATGGATAGAAGGATTGTGTGTACAGGCGCGTTCCGTTGTCACATATCCCTACCAATATCTCGTTCCGATTATTTCCAATCGATGACAGGTCGAAGAGGACATTGTCGTATGCTTTGACATCAATTGGAATGTCTAGCGACACAGTCCTGTTGTTCAAATAGCGTGGGACGGCATTCAACGTGTATAGTCCCGTTTGGATGAACGTGTATGCAAACAGAGAACTTACCGACTCCAATATCATCTCATCGTTTATCGACCACCTGGTGCTCGATACTCCGATGGAATAATTGGTTTCTGCAGTCTCCAGTTGCATGTAGACCGGCACGGAGGGATTGACGACATAACCATTACCGTCGGAATATAGCGAACAAGCCAACGCTAACGGTTTGTCGATATCGCATACGATATTATGTATATTCGGTAAGATGATGTATCTCCTAGATGTAGTTGAATCGCTTCCGATATAATCAAATTGGAATGTCGTCCGAGCTCGCTCGGTGGCGGTTAATGAGAGACTGTATGTTTGCATCGGATCATATAGGAACTCAAAGGTGTCTTCTTTCAACTTACCTTTTTGGAGTATTAGTGTTTTCTCAAATATTGTATTAGCGCCTTCATATATTTTTATTTCAACGACATTGTTACAAGTGCTGCGCACCTTGACATTAATATTGACCTGCTCATAGACCTGCACACCAGTGAATACTTGGTATGGGATGTCGTAGTAGCCAGTCGTCGTCAATGCTATGTCTCGTACCATGGAAAGCATTGTGGGTGAAGCTGGGAAGTCTATCACCAGTTGGTCCGATGGGAAAATTACCACCCCATCTGACCCTATCAACTGGTTGTATACATCCCCCAGCCTCGAATGTTCGGCAGAGACTGGATCCATGGTTTGTACAATGCATTCACCCACTCTCTGGGCGGATACATCAATACCGATGTAGTCTACAGGATGATAGCCATTGAACGTCAGCCTTACTTTCATGTTGATAATGCTGGGTTCTGGAATGAATGGTGTGAGGTCAATCACATCGTACTCGTATCTGTTCCTTGGCTGGAATTCACCTGTTCTGACCCAGGAATCAGATCCAATCTCGGAAATGTCTACGTCAATCGAACCATATGTGTCCAGTTCCAGGCTCCACCATGTGTGTGGCGGCGGTATTTTATCGCTTCTAACAAACAACCGTATGCCATTGCTAGCATCAATCTGGTCGAAGTATGACGTTATGACTTCCCCAGATATCGCCTCGAAGATGTAGTTGTCATCTGGATACAATATTTGATCGAGGCATGGATTACCTTTGCTTTCGAGACACGTTGCTGGAGATGCTAATTCCGAAGGGGTGTATGTTACAAGTGCGCCATCGACATCCGATATAACTTCGAAGTCTGATGGGTGATCCACTGTCGTGAGACGCGTACTTCCCAGGGTCGTTGTTTCATTTTCAAACTCTGAGATTTGGATAGAGTAGTTATTGTTTTTCAGTATTCCAGTCTCTCGGAAGAAGTACGTGTCTGTTACAAACAAATCGCTTCTAACGGGGATTTCTGACTCTGGCAATATGCTATTCTCTAGTGCGTAACCTGCTCCATTCCAGATACCAACGAATGGGCATCCTCCTGAGGGATATCGCATCCATTTGAAATTGGTATCTTCGTTACCTAGAGTGTCGACTGCTCTTACGATGAAGAATAGCGGCCCCGTCCCCGACGGCAGGTCTGGGTTGTACACGATACAATAGGTTTCAGTGTTTGAAACAGGCGACGGAGGCGAAGAGGGAACCGCGAAGTTAAAGTTGGCAGCACTCGATCTGGCCATATATATATTGTAATGCCCAATTCCAGAAGGATCTGTCGCGCTGTTCCATTCAATGATATACCCATTTGAGCATTTAATTAAATTCACAATGCCATTGAAGTTTGGTCCAGAAGCATCGAACGGTGTGCCGCTTACTGTGATTGTGTTAGTTTCAACGTTGCCAGCTGCATCTTTTGCCCTCACAACGAAGAAATATTGCTGCCCAGGCATTAGTCCTTCGATCAGTACGTAGGTTTCTTGCGTGACCGCGATTGGTGTGGTGAAATCCGTCACTGGCGATGTTGTGCTAATGTACACATAATAAATGATTGGCTGCGATGCGTCCGTCGCTGGATTCCATGCCAGTTGAATCGCGCAGTCTTCAGGCGTTGCGCTTTGGACTCCTCCGAAAGTTGGCGGAACAGCATCAACATAAGTGACGACCTTAGCCACCTTTGTAATGACATTGTTTGAGTTTGTCGCACTCAAAGTCACAGTATACTCACCCGGTAGCGCATATGGGTGTTCTACGAGCGTTCCCGAACCGGTCGGGGAGCCATCTCCGAAGTCCCACGTCCAGGCAGTAATCGTTCCATCATCAACGCAGGTGAATCTGTATAATCCATTGCTCAAATCCGTCGCAGTGAAATCGGCATATGAAGGAATGCCCTGGACCACAACGGTGTGCCAGCTCCCGAGAATGGCGTATGGACTGAACGATATGCTCTGTAGCACGGTTTCAGGCAGGGCGATTGTGAGCAACCTGAACTCATACATCAGAATGTTGAATTCCGGAGTCGGTGGTACGGAATGATCCCAACATAGAGTAATATCATCTAACGATGTGTCGATAATTGCTGGGACGCCATCCGCTGCATCGTATGTACGATAATAGACTGGAGTCACCTCGTTGAAATACATTCTAACTGTTAGTTCCTGATTCGCGCCAGAATACACAATTGTCAAGTGTACCCAAGTTCCGTACAATTGGGGGCAGGCCGCATCCAAGAACTGAGTGCTGGAACTTCCGGACCAAAGCGTTACTTGCAATGAAAGCCCATCGGATTCAACTGACCAGGCACCAGGTTTCTCAGCAATTGTCTCCATCCCGCCGTCGAGGAAATTCACCCATGTGCTCACTGTGAACGCGTTCGGGCTATCCATGGAACCGTCGTGTGGGATGATGACTCCCTTTTCGGCCGGGTAGGTTGCTTGGATGCACGGATACATGTCGCTGGCCCAATACGTATCTGGCTGTAGGATTCCATCGTTGCCATATTTAGACATGTCAGTCGCGACGGTGCCGGTGCCCTTGTTGAAGAGGATATGGACCTTTTCGTAATCCGATACTTGCTGGTCCACCGTCATGAACAATGCCCCTTCGTTTTCCCCGAGTTCGTCTTCGGAATACACAATATCCTCACTGGGCAACGATACATTACGGAGATAATGCCAGGTCGAGTCTCTCTCATTTATCGCGGGGATATCTGATTCTCCAGTCTGGAAGAGATAATGCGGTCTGCCGTTGTGCGCAAACCCATCCAACGATGTAATTGCTCTGTCAGCATATACATTTTCTACAACACCGAATATAGGCGGGGACGTCGTGAAATCGACAGAAGCGCTCTGCACCGCATGAACTCCCTCTATCCACCCCACATATACTGAATCCGCTAGC
>DAIRED010000002.1:7201-28563 GCA_036795795.1 Thermoplasmatota archaeon
GTATATGTATGGAAGGTTGGTGCGGTCGCGAACGCATCTTCAGTCCAGAAGACCATCGTTGCATTCATAGGTGACGACGGGACACTGTTATCTGTTGCGCCTAGAACGATTAATCCCCTGCTTTCATCGATGAAGGTGATTTTTGGTATCACGTTTATTTCCACAGTGCTGTCAATCGGCCAGGAACCGACACCAGGTGCAATTAGGTCCGGAACATCAAGGCTCAATATCGGTGCAGAAACATCGTCTTGGATTTCTCCACCGGTCACGAAAACCTTTCCAATACCGGTTTCAACTGGGTCGCTCTCCGTGTCGGTAGAGTATGCAACGAAGAATTTACCATCCCCCGCGCGCGTGCTCGATTTACCAGTTATCGTTCCGTCTATGCCTGGGTCGTGAGCAACTGCCACAGGGGCTGACCAAGTGGTGCTATCGAACGAGGCTATCGTCTTGATGCCAGTGGGTATGTAGAACGTGTCAATGAAATTCGGAATTGTGAGGTCGATGATGTCGTCGATGTAGCTGTATGTGATGAGGTATGCTTCTCGCGAAGTCGGGGTAGTACCTACAGATAACACAGGATAGAATTCGCATGCGTCCGCTGACACGAGCGAAGAAATTGCCGTAGGGGCGCTCCACCCGGTTCCCGACGTGTATGCACTCGAGTAGAGTTCCGTCTGGTATGTGGACCCAGCGACGATTGGGAGGAGCTCCGTCCAAACCGCCAGACCGTCTCCATTACTGAGATATGCAACCTGGGCGTGAGCCGATGGAGGAACGTTGGTCGCAATCGCTGTAGCGCTTGCTGGCAGCCCTTCGACACCCAATCCAGGAATGTCGCTCAGAGACAGCGTGTCAGACGTTTGAGCGGTAGACTCTCGGCTTGGGCCACTAGAAATTGTCCCCATATTTCCACCAATCATTAGTTCGTTGAAATCTGTGTTCGAGGACGAGCTTTTACTCTCGTAAAGCGTGTACTCCCATCGCTTTGTATGTAGCCCCCAGCACACAGAATACTCTGCATAGACCGATCCAGTCATTTTGAATTCTTTTGTCCCGGACGGGAGCTTCAACGTGATAGTACCAGTACATGTGAGCCCTCCCTCAGCTCTCGCGAGTCCCCAGAAAGCCTCCCCATAAAGCCCACCCCAAACCTCGATTTCATATTCGATCTCCACATCCGACAATGGGCTGAACGATTTTCCGCCACCCGCATATTGGTTGACGGATAAAGCAACGGAGGCTGAAAATTCAGCTCCGCCGGTGATGCCAGCTTCCAAGATAACCAGCGACACCAAAGGCAGATCAAAGCTCGCTGTGACAGACCCTTGGATTGCGATGGTCCCGCGTAGCGCCAATGCGTTCGATCCTCGGTGTAACCCTACCGAATAGCACACGCCTATGCTACCTGAGACTGTGCAAGGGCCCAATTCGATATCTCCCGACCCCGTACTGAAGTCCAGGTCCAAGAACATATAACCAGTGTTAACTGGATCGTCACTCTCAATCGATATTGGCGATGTGGTAACTCCCACATCGAGACCATAATCTCCGCTGATGTACTTGAGAGTCGATAGGAATTCCGTCGAATAACCGCATTCAGCACCTACGATTTCATATTGCCAGTGATCGTGAGTAGCTGACACAGTGGTTTGTACCCATCCTGCGCTGGCAGCAGCGGCAATCTCAACGAAATTCCCAAATCCGCTTGGAACACCAATGACGTTTCCCGCAACACTTTTTGAATACACACGGATCTCTTTGTTAGCCTCCACGGATGTGTACATCACGACGATTTGGACCGTTGCGCCAGGAACCGCGTGGTTCATTTTAAAGGGTGTGCTTACATAAACATTGTCCGTGCCAGATACCGTGTATGTGCTGATGCTACATGATTCTACAACACCACCGGACGGGTTGGTCAACGCGAAATTTACTTTGACTTTCAATGGATCCAATGCAGTTGTAGGAATTTTCAGCTTGTATACATTTGTAAGTGAAGTGGTCTCCGTCATTAAATTTGTATACAAATGGCTATCCTCGATGCTGAGGAAGAAACCAGGGTTCGTACATTCAGCTACAAATCCAGATATGTCGATGATATCGACGTTGCGAACGCACTCGCTGAAAGGAGTGCCACCTGACGCTTCAATCCGCATCGTCACTGGGTATACTCCACCAACTGCGTATGTGTAACACGGTTTTATCAAATCCAGATAATTCCCCTCTTCGTCCCATGTTCCATCGTCATCGAAATCCCATTTGATGGTACAATCGTATAGACCTCCAGTCGTCCCCCACCACGATGAACTGCTCGCATCGAATGTCGCAGTCGTCTTGATAACGTTGTCGACAACGAAATTCGCAGCTGGACCAGCTTCCGATGTCAAGGCGAAGAATTTATTGCCCATACCAATGTACAATGTGCCATCATAATCGAATATCGGCTCGGCACGAGGGTTAATAGTGGCGGGATTACTCCAATCCCATTTGACAGTCATTGTATCCGGATATATCGAGTAGAGGTAAGCGGTCCCAGCATTATGTGCCACTAGATACACCATGCCATTTTTATCGACGGTAGGTCCACCACCAGCTAGAGATCCTTTCCAGCCAGTATTGAATGTTTTAGCGATTACTCCAGTAGTTGGATTTATCGAGTGCAATTTTCCTGTGTTAATATTATCTGTCACCATGTATAGCGTGCCATCAGCAGCTATTGCAGGAGCCATTGTGTTTTGGCTGGTTCCATCCAGTCCTTTATACCATATAGGTGTAGGTGACGTTCCGGAGAAACCGAGTGGTAAGCATACTGTATATTTTGTTTGTGGAGCACTGGCAGTGCCACCTGAATCTCCCGCATATATGCCAGTAGAACCTATCGCGATTGTTGGAGAATAAACTGGAAATCCTGGTGGATTGTATGTACCAAGAATAGCTCCTGTTGTTGAAGACATACGATAAACTTCGCCACTTGAACCCGAGTCTCGGTAGCACGAACCAACATATATATTATCGCCTGAGATTGATGGTGACGCAGCTATCGGAGCCATGGTTCCACTTACCCAAACTTGTGATGCAGATGAGCCTCCATCAGTAAGGGCATAAACTCGACCGGTTTTTGTTGTTCCACCGTAATATGTACCGAAATAAATCTTGCCATCAGGACCAATAGATGGTGCCCCGATAATATTTTCATTAGTAGGGAAAGTACCCGTTTGAGGGAATTTCCATTTTACGCTACCGTCTGGATTAATGGCGAATAATTTGTTAGTATTTACATCGCCAGCCGCTGCACCGATGAATATCGTCCCATCATCACCTATTGCAGGAGAGCATTGGCTGAACATCGTGCACAGTTTGGCGCTAACCCAGTTCTGAGTCCCATCTGGATTTATCGAGTACAGGTAACCTAATTTCGACCCGACATATATACGACCATCTCCACCTATAGCTGCTGATGTTGAGAACTCGTCTCCGGAAACAGATGCAGTGTAAGTCCATTTTGCAGCAGCGTCCGAGATAGCTAATCCGTATGGAGACCGCCCTGTATGCATGCTGTTCTGCCTAAACATCGGCCATGGGCTTGATGCCGGACCGGTTGTTTGGGTAAGAGGCGCTATTGGTTCCGTAATATCTATACTGTAGCCACTGGCAGATGAATAAACATCGTCATTAGTTTTTCCAAAAGCTGGCGATGTCGCTTGAACGCACAGGACTACCATCAGTGCAATGCATACCCAGGCAATCTTTCTTCCTTGGCTCTGTTTCATATCTTTCCCTCCATATCTACGATTTCATGAGGAGATATACTAAGTATTATAAAATGTATTGCTAGGATATACAGACATATACAAGCCATATTGGCTTTTTAATAATTGCTTATGATACAACCTATGAAAACATTGGTTGCAACCGTGCCATTAAGGCAATAATATTGTATCCAAATCTATCTGGGAGCATTCCTATGCTGTCCTAAAGAAATAATAGAAAGTATTTAGTATGTATTGAGATTTATCTAATTGGTAATCTATGAATGAAGATTGGGATGTAAAAAAAATACTCGACTGGGCCATAAAAAAAGTCGACGGAAAAGAATGTGATATTCTTGGATTAGAAGAAACTTTAATAGGGATAGGAAATAAAGAATCTGATAGATTTAAATTAGAATGTGGACGTGGTATGGGCGGTTGTAGTTGGATAATAAAAATCACTGATAAAAAATTAGGTTTGCCATTTGCATTAAAATTTCCCATTCTAGCAAACCCAAATATTGTTGAGGTTGTTAGGGATGAAGGTGAAAAAACTAAAAACCTACATCACCCAAACGTTATCCAATTATTCCACCAAGATAAATGCACTGTTCAAATAAATCATGTAGAGAAAGAAGTCGATTATTTTATTGAAGAATTTATAGATGGTGTAACTTTAAAGGAAATAAATGAAAACCTTCATGATGATATAAAAAATATAAATGATTTACTTAATACATGTAAAAGATATATTAAAATTATTACACAAGCGAGTGAAGGAATAAATTATTTACATTCTAAAGGATTGATTCATTGTGATATCAAACCAGATAATATCATGATAACTTTGGAAGATGATCGGGCAGTAATTATAGATATGGGATTCGCTCATTGGATTCCACCTGCACCATCAGGAAGTGCGACTACGGTCGGATTTACTTGGACATACGCACATCCAATGTTAAAAGAAAATATTCAACATAGAGAAAAAACTGTCAGGGCAACATCGTGGATACCTAAGGATTTATTACATAAAGAATTTGATATGTATCCCTTAGGTTTAACTATAATTGAATTTATTCAAAAAATACGAAAAATCCAATCAAAGTTTTTAGAAAATATGTCGATAAAAGATGATATAATAATTCAAGCCACATATTATCAACGCTTCCTAGAACTTGTAGGTATACGTTTATTATGCGGACAGCCTGAAAATCCAATTTTTAAGCTAGATTATTATCAAAATACACCAGAGAATATTAGGAAGGATATAGCATATAAGGAACTATATGAAGCACGCAATGATCTTAATAAAATTCTAGATGCTAATATGCCAGAAAGAGAAATTCCTGAGTTGGATCCGCACCCTCGAAAAGTATTACAACAAGTGGTTATGCCCGTTCCTTTTACAGATAGAGTACGAAAAATATATAATACTCCATTAATAAAAAGACTTGCAGTAACGAGTCAATTAGGATTAGTATCATTAGTTTACCCCGGAGGGGTGCATTCTCGAAGAGAACATGTATTTGGCACATTTGCCTTGACTACTCGATACATATTAGCTCTTTGGAAAGACCCTGAAAATCCGACTTTTAGATGTTTAATGAATGTATCTGATTTAAAAACCACATTAATCAGCGCTATTATTCATGATTTAGGTCAATTTCCGATGGCGCATGATGTAGAAGATACACTTCCAGAATTAATAAACCATGAAATTCTCTCACTCTTGTTAATAGGGATTAATACAAGAGACGCAGAAGATAAAGATATTATTTTACCCTCAAATAGTAAGTATTTAAAACAATCAGTCGAAGAACTACAAAATTTAATACGAACCGACTGGGATGTAGAATTACCATATATCGGAGAAATAATTCTTGGAAATAAAGTGCCAACTACGTCACATTCAATTTCTAAGATTACATTATTGCACGAAATCATTTCAGGATCAACGGATGCAGATAAACTAGATTATATGTTTAGAGATTGTATCCATTTAGGCGTCAAATTTGCGGAGCAAATAGAAATAGAAAGATTATTTAGAGGAATTACAACGGGTATTAAATCAATTAATGATGAAAAAAGATTTGGTATTTGTATCACTGAAAAAGGATTAGTAGCGACTAGTGCCATATTTGCAGCAAGAAGTCAGTTATACGATAAAATTTATTGGCATAAAACGGTGCGTGCATTCAAAGCTATGCTAGCATATAGTTTATATTCAATTTATCGGAAAAATTCAGAAAAATTAAAAAAAGACATTATTGAATTATCGTTAGGTGAAGTTGAATTCCGTTTTACTCATCAAGAGGGATTGCTCACAAGTTACTATGAAATGTATTATCTTAATTTAATCGAAATTGGAATAAGTGAGTTAAACTCGCGTGATGTTGAATTACTAATAATGCTTATGAGATTTGGTGAAGGTGATGTGAAAAAGATTTGTAAAGATATTGCTCAACGAAACCCATTTAAGGTGATATATACGATCTCAAGAACTGAACAAGATGCTGAACCAATAGATGAAGTCGCTACTGGCTTTTACACTGCAATTGTAACAAGATTTCATAGCGGAGTAGATGGATTAGAACGCTTTCATAAATTTAGATTAAATTTAGAAAATATACTTATTGCAAAATTAAGAGAGAATAACGTGACTAATGCTGAAAAATGTTTAGTTCTAGTTGATATTCCTTTAAGATTAAGAAAAGGATATGATAATAAAATATTTGTCCTATCTCCATATTCAATATTAGCAAACGAACATAAATCGTATGGAATATATCAGATGGAAGAAAGAGGAAAATTACGGGTTTATGTACGTAATGAATACGTTAAACACTTTAAAAAATTCACTCGGGATACATGGGACCAAATAATTACCAGCGCTTTAAAATAATGAATAAAAACCCCGACCACAATTTGAAAAAATGTTTAAATATACCCTTACTATTACAGAGAATTATATGAAAATATACATGGCATCACCATTTGGATTCACAGAGATTACAAATCATTTCATGGAAATAGTTGAAGATAGCCTAATAAAGATAGGTTATGAAGTGATTAACCCTTGGCGATTAAATAATATATTACCAATTACTCAAATTACAATCAAATCAAACGATAGAGCTACATTATCTCAATCAAATATAAAAATAGGACATAATAATGAAATTGCAATACGTAATTGTGATTTAGTATTAGCATTTCTTGAAGGTTGTGATATTGATTCTGGGACTGCTAGCGAAGTTGGGTTTGCATACGGAATTGGTAAACAAATAATCGGTTACAGAAATGATAAAAGAAAATTAGGAGAAAATGCTGGTTGCATTGTGAATCTTCAATTACAATATTGGATTGAACAAAGTAATGGATTTATCCTTAGTAGCAAGAAAGAACTTTTAGAATATTTTACTAAATTAGAAAAAAAGGGGAAATAATTGGAATGATATTATTGTATTTGAAAAAGAACTGGCGACAATATAATATGTGTAATCATTTATGTACAAATACATTCCACATGATTTATAAGGTCCCCTTTGAGTGGGAACCTATTCTTTGCAAGAGATTCATGTTGAGCACAATAATGCTATATTGCAGCGCGATTCGCCCATAATCCTTTTATTCCGCGCACTCATGCCATCCGCCATGGCTGGAAAATTCACGAATGCCTACGATGGTTCGATCAAGGCAGAGGCGTATTCCAAACTGACGTTCCCCAATTGCTACTATCTTGCGTACAGGGACCTGCCAGAAATCATCCAAAAGCATGTCCGTGGTAAAGAAGCGCTTGACTTCGGGTGCGGAGCAGGAAGGTCGACCCGGTTCCTGGCTAGCCTTGGGTTCAATGCCGTCGGCATCGATATCTCCCCAGAGATGGTCCGGAAGGCCAAGGACCTGGATCCGAAGGGAGATTACCGGCTGGTCAAGGACGGGGATTATTCGCAATTCCAGCCTTCTGCATTTGACTTGCTGTTCTGCGCATTTACGTTCGACAACATACCGAACCACGGCAACAGGGTGCGGATGTTGAAGTCGCTGGGCGACCTACTGAGAAAAGGCGGGCATGCGATACTACTGGACTCCACGCCTGAAATATACTGGCACGAGTGGACATCGTTCTCGAACAAAGATTACCCAGAGAACAGGCTTGCCAAAAGCGGGGGCGAAGTGAAAATTGTAACCACGGACATCGAAGACCGGGAACCGGTCGTGGACATCATCTGGTTCGATGACGACTATCGTAAAATGTTCACCGAAGCCAATCTCAAACTCGTGGAAACCTACAAGCCGCTTGGTAAAATTGATGAACCGTACCAGTGGATTAATGAAACAAAGATACCGCCCTGGGTAATCTATGTGTTGATGAAACCGTGAGGCTATCGAACGACGATGGCGGCATCAAACGACGATGGATCCGACAGCCACCGTCACGGCTTCCCCCGAGATGTAGGTCCGGTCCTTTCCAACGCGCACCCTGACCGTCCCGCCCCTTCTCGATGCTTGATAGGCCATCATTTCGGTCTTCTTCAATTTCTTCTGCCAATATGGACCGAGGCAGCAGAACGACGAGCCGGTCACCGGGTCCTCGTCCACTCCTACCCCTGGCGCGAAATACCGCGAGACGAAATCGTACCCCGCCGTGGATGCCCTGGCCGTGACCATCGCGCGACTCAACGGAAGCCTGCCGAGGATGGAAAAATCAGGTTTTAGTTCGCGCACAACCTTTTCCGATTCCACTTCGACCAAATACCCCACGTCGTTGCATCCGGTGAACAGAGGTTTGGCTCCCAGGGCCAATAACAAATCACCCGGGACTGTGCACTTCCTTGCCACCCGCAACGGAAAGTCGAGCTCCACCCATGCGCCTTTCTTCCTTGCAATCAATACGCCGCTGCGCGTATGAAAATACGCGGCTGCGGCAGGTTTCAATGCGCCGGACTCCCACAAGACGTGAGCGCTCGCAAGCGTCGCATGGCCGCACAAGTCCACTTCCACGGTCGGAGTGAACCAGCGCAGCCCGAATCCATCCGGTCGGCGCGTCACGAACGCGGTTTCCGAAAGATTCATCTCCGCCGCCACGCGTTGCATCCATTTATCGGATTTCGTTGTTTCGAGGAGACAAACGGCAGCGGGATTGCCGGCGAATGGTTTGTCCGTAAAAGCATCCACATGGTACATTTTCACATGCATGAGTATCACATGGACGTGCCGTTATATGAACATTGGCTCTCGGAGAAAGATAATCTCAAAATTATCACTTAAAATATTGTTATGACAAACTATAAATGAAAAATAGTCGCTTACCATATCTCGAACAATAATGACACTGGAAAAATTGGATCACCCGCTCGAAGGGTGCAATTGCATTAACTGCCGATTGAATCGAATGGAATCAAGTATACACAAGATGCAGGCATCTCTAACCTCCCTAGTTGACAATATCCAGGCTGTGCCCGGCATGCCCAAAGAGCGCAACAAGCTTAGAAAAAAGTAATATTCAGACATCTGCGGATTCGGCTCAAGATATCTACATTATGAATTGAAACACTGCGACATATAGCGTATTAGGCGCCTGTAGCCCCCTTGACGCCCCCGCACGGGAAAGAGCGGGTTGAACGGGAGTTTACGCAGCAAACGCGCCCCTAGGCCCTATTTACGCGAAAGCCTTATGAGCAGCAAGGACCATGAGGGAATCAGTGTGAGGGGTCTCTTAACAGCTCGACAAAGAGCATTTGTTTTAACTCTTCTTCCCACATCGCCCTCACACTTACTATTCATGCTCGGTTCGTAAGTCTCTCGAACCTCTGGATGAATTCCTGCGCCGTCCTTGGGTCTATCCCGTATTTCCCAGCGCCATCCTTTGATTCGGCGGCCATCCCGACAGTTTCTCTTAGGAATCCGAGCCTCTCGAGCTCCGCTCCCAGGAAACCGATGTCGAGCTCCGCGACTCCACGCTCCCGGTCGACGAGTGCGAGTATGTCGGCATAATCCTTGATGAGTTTTCCCTGCTCCCACTCGGGGTCGCGGCTATGGCCATTCTCTATGCGCCACCTTCGGTCCCAAGCTGCTTTGAGCTTCATTAGCAGGAGAAACGACTTCGTCGGCACAGGAACATCCGCTCTTCCAATCCTGCGGACCTCGGTCATCCCGTCGAGGACCTTGAGGTTCAGCGCTTCCTTTCGCCCGGCGAATCGATAATCCGCCTCGCGCACACCGAAATCCACGTCTATCCTCCCGGCCTTCGCACGCTTGAAGACGAACTTCGCCCCGATTGCCTCGTCCCTCTCGCGCTCGTAGCCCATTTTGGATACGAGATAATCCTTGAGCGAGTCCTTGGTTTTGGAGCTGGTTATCAGGTCGATGTCGATCGAGCCGAAATAGGGGTTGTATGCGTAGACCGCCCAACCGCCCACCAATATCGTCGTCGGTTTGTCCAGCCCCTCACCTTTGGCGTCGCGCAGCCAGGCGAAGATGGCTTCGATCTCCTTGAGAGACTCAGTGACTATCGGCTGCAATCTCCGCATACCTCCTTGCCATGTCCAATGCGACATCCTTCGCCACATAGCCCATGCCGGCGACATCCAATAGGGCTTGCCCTTCCGAGACCAACAAGACTCCGTCACGAGTCTTCGCACGTGCAAACACATCTCTGTCGGGTTTGTAGAAGCGTATCGTCACGCCATTGCCTGTCAAGCCACTCTTCATTATTTCCAGCCGTTCTTTATCGCAGATATAACAGTATGCGGCATCGTGCATTGCGCCGTAACCCGAGTATGTCGTCGCCGCCGTCAATCCGCAGAACGCCAGCTGCATCTTCCATTCAGATGCCGAGCGGGAGAGAGCTTCGACGGCATCGCTCAGCGAATCGTACGACGTTTTAATGGCCCCCATACTCAGGTCTTCGAAAGGGCGCTCCCATGCCACGGCATTGAGCAACGCCTCGACGTCAGCCATCTCCACAACCGAACCCCTTTGCCTCGCAATCCCGGCCTCCACCAAACGCTTCACGGTGGCATGCGCCCAACCATATGAGAGCCTCTCTTCGATAGCGATCTTACGAATCGACGTCGCCTTCGCCGCCAGGAGCCTCGTGACAGCGCGCCAGGCCTTCTCAGTGGTCAGGCCGCCCTTTCCCACGACGTTGTTGACCTGGATGCCACTCGGCAATGTGACGATTTCGACGCCAAGTTTCTTTGCAGCGTCCGATACTGACGATGGTACATACTTTGCTGCCAGGATGTACCTGACGTTCTCGTCGTCACCTATCAGGCCGTGCATCAACGTCAGCGGGGACAGGGTCTGCAGGGTCGAAGCATTGGCAATCTGGACCAGGTAAACGTTCTTGCCGTCCCGGATGGTCAAGTCCGGCTTCGCCGATAGGTCTTCGATGGCATCCGCCCCGAATTCCGCGTTCTTCGACAACCCCAGGAGAGCTGCGAGCGCGGACTGGATTGGCGCATTCTCCTTCTTTTTCTGAGCCATGCTGCATATCGTTATAACTTGCGCAGTATTTAAATGTATCAGTGATAGGTATCAGTAAATAGAACGATGAGGTTTGATGCATCATTGGACAATTATATTCACTTACTCTGCAGGATTATGGATTCATCTGGTAAACCGCTTAGAAAAGATGTGTTATTTGGATCCTGTCAATTGTTGAGCATTTTACATTGCTTAAATTGCTAGGAACCTGTGAGCGTAATAGCAACCGTCACCTGAGAGTGAACGCAGGAGTACCCGAGTACATTTTGTTGGGGATGCCGTAAAGTTTATTGGCCCGCTAATAGATATACGAATTGAGGTGTAAAATGAACATAAGCGTTGAGATCACGGGAAACATCCTAAAATATCTTGATGCCAAGGTCAACTCTGGCCTGTTTAAAAGCAGGAGTGAAGTAGTGCGCGAAGCCATACGAGAAATGGTGCAGCGTGACCTAGTCGCTCAGATGGAAGCTAAAGGCATCACAATCAAAGACATTGAGAAGCTGAGAGATGAAGCGGCTCCGAAGCTAATCGAGAGAAAATATGGTAAAAAACCCAAGAATAAAAATTGATCCAACGTTGGACTGGGCGTTTCGATATGTTTATATAGATACAATTGTATACACATAATACAATGGTGATTAAGTGGTCAATCTAACGCTTACAGTCCCGAAAGAGTTGAAAGATATCATGGACGAGTTCCCTGAGATCAACTGGTCAGCGGTAGCTCGTCAGGCGTTTAAGAACAAGATTGAGGATTTGCGATTCCTGAACAAGTTTAAGGCCGAGAGCAAATTGACTGAGGAAGATGCCATCGAACTAGGTCGCAAGGTAAATAAGGCGCTCGCCAAGAGGTATGCTCGGGGCGCTTGAATGGATTTGGTAGTTGATGCGAACATTCTGTTTGCGGCCTTAATCAAGAAAGGGGCGACATCGAATCTGCTCTTTTCGAACGAGTTGCATTTCTATGCGCCAGAGTTCCTGCTTAACGAGTTTGAGAAGTACCGTGAATTGATTATTGAGAAGACTGAGCGACCGGACATCGAATTCGAAGAACTGCTGGCAATATACATGCGCCGCATCACTTTTATTCCTAGTGAAGAAATTGAACCATATCTAAAAGAAGCACGAAAAATATCGCCAGATCCGAAGGATTCTGTCTATTTCGCCGTAGCGATGAAGGTCGATGGCAGTCTCTGGTCTAATGATTGTGCTTTGAAGAAACAAGATAGGATTGAAGTGTATTCGACAAAGGAATTATTATCAATCGTCCATCATAGCTAGATTATTGCGTAGGCCAGACACCTCCACCGTGACCAAACACTATTTAACGAGAGCCGGTGTGGATACCTCGCTGAACGAGGATCCGGCCCATCGTTGAACATTTTTAGATGTTCAAATAGGAGGAAATTCCCTGTATTTGGGGGGTCCATGGTTTGATGGAATTAGGTTTGGTTGTGGAGCATGATTTCCTGCTTTAATTTATTGGGAAGAGTATGACCCACGGTTCTACCGTGTACACAGGATAGGGGTTTAATATGGGCACATGAGGATTCAGAGTACGTGAATTCGAATAGGAATCATCACTTGGGGATGTAAATTATCACCAGAGGTTCTGTACCTAATAATTCTTTAACATATTCGAAAAAGATGATATTTTTATACTAAAAGATGGATACTACAACGGAGATATTGCCCATAATATGAAAATTCATTCGTTAGAAATAATCGATTACCCACCAATCCAACATTTAAAATTAGTTAATCTAGGCAGCACAGTGATTATTGCAGGCGCGAATGGTTCTGGAAAAACGCGTTTGAAGCAAGCAATAATTGAAACTTTACAAGGTTCTCCGAAAATGAATATGAGAGTTGGTGCAACAAGAAAAGAAGAAAGTGACGAGAAATATTTTCATGCAGAATTTATAGATGTTGAGAAAGGAAAAATTAATGCAGTTTTAAATAATTACATCAATAGTCGCAAATATGGCGGGGGAAATTATGTTGGTTCTCTTGTCCAAATCGATTCTCATAGAGATATTCAGACATTTAAATATCAACCAGTAAATTGGTTAGGATTAGATCCTGATGACAATGAAACACCAAACCAATTCTATTTTCAGCAGTTTCCAAGTAGATGGCAAGACTTTATGAATTATATCCATCAAAAATCCGCTGTCCGAGATAAGCATTTAGCTGAGGAATTGAAGAAAAATCCAAAAGATGGAGAAAAAATTATTAATAACAATCCGGATCCATTAGAAAAATATAAGGAGTTATTTCATCAATTATTGCCGGATAAAGAACTTCATAACATAGATCCAGCTCAACCAAAAGAATTTTTCTATAAAAATAACGCTGGTGCAATTTTGCCTTTTAAATCGCTTAGCTCAGGAGAACAAGAGGTAGTTAAAGTAATATTTGATATTGCTAGGAAAGATATTAAACATTCAATAATCATTTTTGATGAGCCAGAATTGCATTTACATCCGACACTTACTTTAAAGTTGATAGAAACTCTTAAAACAATGGGCGACCATACTAACCAGCTAATATTTTTAACCCATTCCGCCGATTTGATTTCAACATATTATTCGACTGGCGACGTATACTTTATCGACGCGAATCAAAGTGGAACAAACCAGGCACACCGATTGAGTGATTTAAACAGCACTCATAAAGATCTTGTGAAACTAATCGGAGAAAATCTGGGATTATTTGCGGTAGGAAAGAAGTTAATTTTTATAGAAGGTAAAAATTCAAGTATTGACCGATTGACCTACCATACAATAGCACAAAAATATCTGCCTGATGCGAAAATAATTCCAGTGGGATCAGTAGATAATATAATTTTATTGAATTCCATTGAACAGCAAATCAGAAATTCCATTTTCGGAATAGAATTATATATGGTCAGAGACCGTGATGGGCTATCACCAGAGCTAATTAATAAAATTGAGAAACATGGACGAATCAAATGCCTGAAACGGAGGCATATTGAGAATTATTTCTTTGATACAGAAATACTTTACATGGTTGCAAAGAAATTGTATTATACATCGACAAATCCAAATTTGACAAAAGAATCCATCGACATCGCATTAAAAAATATTGCATATGCCACATTTAACTATAGTTTATTAAAAAATATTAAAGAATATCTTAGTTTAAATTCTCATCTAAGTATCCCCACAGTAAAAGCAATAGATGGTAAAACGACTGAGAGTATCAAAGCCGAATTAGTAAAAGAAGTGGGTATTTCATTAAGTGGCTTGCACACAACTCTAGAGGAAATAAAAATTACAAAATGGATTGATGAAGAAGAAATTAGATTAAAAAAATCACTTGACACGGATGAATGGAAAATTGAATTTCAAGGGAAAGTGATTTTTTCAAAATTATGCGAAGAAGTGTTCAAAGACGATGAAATACGAATACGTCAAGCATATGTCGATATTGCATTGGAAGAAAATCCGGAGATATTCAGGGATATTATCGACATATTCAATTGCTTTAAATGATGTTATGTATGCTGTGCCACCCCGAGCAAGGGATTGGCAAAGCCATGAGCTAGCGGAGTAGCGGAATGATGGGAGAAAGCATTTTAGCAGCAGGGAGCTAGGATTTTTTCGTAACGTAGTCCATCTCTTCGGCTGCGAACTTCATACAATTGACGAGAAGCCATGTGGATGCCTCACTCGCCGAGGATTCTACCTATAGTTGAACATTTAAAGATGCCTAAATCAGAGGAAACTCCCATATTATAGTGGTCCATCAATTGATTCAGCTTTGATGTGTTATGGACAATGATTTGATGTTGGACCACACAGGATTTGAAAGCAATCTACTTCAGAATATTATTACATGTCTGATATTCGCCTAGGATAGTCATTTTATCCCCTCCTGCGGAGTAATTGCGTTGTACTTTTTTAGAAACTGACCAAAGGCCATCAAAGCATTATCAACTAATTTTTTCTCTTGTAGGTTTTCAGCTAAACCAGCTTCTCGATGTATTGTATTAAAGAACTCAATATATTCTTTCTTGTATTTTTGATAATTTTTTCCCGTAGGGCTTGTTGTCATATTATCTGTAGTGAAATAATTGTAGGCAGCAACTACATACTCATCGATAATTGGAAATTCCAAAGGTCTGGAGATATGAAATAGAAAAATTCTATATACAAAACCATTAGGGAACAACCCTTTACTATAGGTATAATATTCTTCAATGTCAGATGAATTAACAGTTATTTTCTCTCTAAAAGTATTAACTTTTGATACTTCTATTTTACCAATCGAAGCTAATTTACGATTCCCCTGCCAGGGGTTGCCTTTTTTCCATTCAAATAGCCAATCAATATTTTCTTTTAACAAATATTTATTATTTTTTAATATCTCGATATATACCCTATTGGGATATTTAGTGCGTTCTTTATAAAATTGGGACCAATATTGGACAAAGTCACCCGCAGATACTTCCTTCATTGAATTACACACTACTTCAATAGGGCTTTTCATGCAGTTATATTATACTTCTGGAGATAATAAATCTTTCTAAATATCTCTGCGTTGAACCATTTAATTGTCTTCAGATTAGTCATAGGCGAACTGCCTATTTAGCAGCCTTCAGTTCTGTGGCAAATTCATGACGGCGTTTTTCTTGGCTCGTTTCTGATACCTTCGGCGAATCTCAGAAATGGTGAACGGGGGGCCTTTGTGCAACATGGCATGGCAGTTTGCACAGACCACGCTTAGGTCATCAAGCGAAGTCTTTGACGGTTTTTTTCGCAGCCCCAATGGTTCCAAATGGTGAGCAATAATATAGCCCTCACCAATCTCCCCATAAACTTTCTCAAAACTCATCCCACACACCTCGCAACAGTAATCTGAGCGCGCCTTCTTTTCTTCGATAAGTGGCCCATTTCTCGTTCTGAAGTTATTTTCCCGTTTGTCAAGTTCCCCTTCTTTAGCGGACAAATCACGGAATTTTTTCTTCTCAGCACTTTGTATTCTCTTTAATTCATCGCCTTCTAGCTCCCATACGGTATGTCGGTAATTCTTAACCACAAAATGAAATGGCGTGAAGTCCGTTTCCCAAATCATCCTCCGAAAATGTTCCCAGCCAGTATGATTCCGCCCCCTGCTAAATTTATAAATACCTTCCACGTATCCTTTTCCAACAATGTTAACACCATCCTTTACATAGATAACATTCCCAACATCCATTTCATACCTGAATTTCTTGAGGCTATTCTTCGCTGAGGTGTTCATATTTTCTTCAGCCCACATTTCCTCATATTCGGCGACTGTAACCTTCGACAAATCCGGTATATCTTCCCCATTTATAGTATAGGATATTGCTGCTATCTGTTCTCGACGCATATAGTCCCAATAATCGGGACCTCTGTCCCCCTCTTTAAAAGCCATGTGCCAGTACCTTGTTTTACCCATATCACACCTAACATCATATATACACTCTTGGTGGATAAAATCTTTGTGGTAATCTTTTAGTCTCTCTAATTATATTTGACCACCGCAGGTCCACATTTGGGCTACATAGATGCTTCGCCTTCCGAGGATCCTCCTAATATTGGAGCATTTAACCCCAAAATGATATATCTGATATCATCTACCTTTGTTGCTCACGTATTTTAATAAGAAATAACACGATAACAACGCGTTGTTAAAGCGTTGTAAGACCGTTGTTATAGGTGATAACGTTTTTAGCAACGCCTGGCTACAACGGAATTTAATCCGTTGCCCATGCGTTGTCCGCGCGTTGCCAACCGTTGCCTGAATATTGTTATTCTAGGCAACGCTACTTACATACACTTGAATTAGTCTTACAATCCGATAAAGACCCTGTGCATGAATTGTTTACCCTAGGTAATCCTAATGCACAATCGTCTATCAATGAAAAATCAACATTTAATAGAAATAGTACCGGACATACCGGACACAACGCACATAAAAATTCCGCATCCGCTCTGTTTTCATTTTATCGAATGCACCATAACTCGGACGAAAATCAGCAGCAGTTGCCGAAGCGTTGTACGAGGGCTGCCGGGGGGCTGCCCAATGGCTGTCCGGCCGCTGCCCCCAATTGCACATGCAAGACAGCGCCTGGACGAACCGCTGTCCGAGGGCTTGCCGGAGGGCTGCCCAAGGGCTGTCCGTACGATGTCACGATGGGCAGCCCTTTCTACATGCTCTAGAATGGTTCCTCCACGAGTAAAATACCCAGTATTATCTTCATGATATCATCATTCAACATTAGTAGATAATTAATAGAAAAAGTCCCGGGCGTACCGGGCATTAATTCTACACCGTGATTGGACATTAGAAAATAAGTGGTTGTAGAGCGATGTATGAGCGATGTAAAGGCGATGCAGGTTGAAACTAGATTTTTTACATCGCCTGGGTACATCGAAATATTTGGCGATGTTATTGCGATGTAAATCCGATGTGCAGCGGTACATCGTAATCGGCGGAGTATTTCGGACGAATTATTAAGGTGCAATTACAATTATTTGCTTTAGAAAATTATGTCCACGGTTCAAGGTCTAGTGATGAATCTTTTATACCATCACAGCATAGGGGAATCAAGGCACGAATATCATGAATGGATATGTCGAATCTCTTTCCTCTCTAGAATCAAAGATTCTCAGCCTTGGCGGCCAGCAGCACAACCGGGGATTCCACGGTGGCACGTTCACGCCCGGGTACGTCCGGAAGGAGACTGGCCAGAATTATCCCGTCATCAACGCCGCGCTCGACTTCCTCACGGCCAACGGTTTGCTGGAAAAAAGCCAATCTACCGCGTTCCGCAACGGGGTCCAACTGGACATCGACGTCTACAAGATAACTGACAGAGGGCTCATGGCAATCGAGAAGGTCCGCTCCGGGGCGATTAAAATCGAGGAACGTGCAGTCGGCAGCGAAAATAGTGGTTCGTATGGGCCGAAAGCGGGTTACCCAGCAAAGGGAAGGCGCGACGCTCCCGACGGCCACGATATTAAAAGGTCCATCATGAACGTTGAGGAGGCGCTTGCGCGCATCAAAGAGAGAACCAACGAGCTGCATGCTAAGATTGATATCCGCCTGTCGCCGCCGACAGAACCGGAGCCTCAATCGCCTCCTGGCGAGTCGACGAGCCGCAGGCCAAGGGCAAAGGGTGGGAACTCGTTAAAACACCAGGCGATCGTCCTGGAGGCCGTCAAGGCGCTCGCAGAGAGACAGAAGGTCGTTCTGGCAGGCGACGTGCTGGAGGCTTACGCTCGGAAGTGCCGCGAGCTGGAGCTGACTCCGAGAGGGGCTTCGCAGGTGAAGAACATCATGAAGCGGCTCCAGGCCGAGAATCTGTTGTCGATGAAGGCGGTCGGGTGCAAGGCGCTGGGGCTGGACGGGCGAGGGTCGCGCGTAGTGGTCAATTTAACCTGAAAAATGGAGATTGGATGATATTTAGACGTGGGTTCAAACAGCAGGTCTAAGGTTTAGTAAATTTGACATCGCTATTCGTCTTCACTTCTGGCGGTCACCAATATGCCCGTTCCGTCACCATCGAGCGAGACGGTCATTTTCTGACCTTTGGTCAACCCCAGCTCCTCTGCGATTTGCCAGGGGATACTCACGACGAGGGACTTATTGCCGAGTTGAATGAGGGAGCGTTTGTAGGAGTCCATTGGAAATGATAATGCGCCATTATATATTTAACATTAATCTTGTGAAATGCGTTTGAAATTAGCTTGAAAACCGAGTTAATCGGGAGTTGTTGCTCCTGAAAATAGGTAAACCTGTTGGACTGCACACATCATAATGGGCACTAAGTTAAGTGTTCCCGTCGGGACCGAGGGAAAGGAAGCCATTTCTCAGCCTTTCCAGAGGGACCACGGGCGCATTGGCTCAGAAAAATTCCGTCGGGACCGGTGGCAAGGAAGCCGCTAAAAATTCTTGCCAACGGGCCAGACGGGAGCATTGGTTCGGAACAATATAAAATAAAAAATGCTCCCGTCGGGATTTGAACCCGAGTCGAAGCCTCGAGAGGGCTTCATGATTGGCCACTACACTACGGGAGCGTATCAAAGGGTTTCAGACTTGAGCGACCGTTGTGCGCCGACGCGGCCGAAGCCAGGCGTCGAGCGCCTACGGGAGCCCGTGATTCCGTCTGTCTTTCCGTATGTGCCGAGACCACGCCTCAGTATGTGGTCACGGCCTACGGGAGCGGTTATCAAAGCTTTTCGGAACTAAGCGACCGGTATGCACGGACGTGCCGCAGCAAACGTCCAGTGCCTACGGGAGCGCGCCGTTAAGGGATTAATTCCGCTTGGCATCGCCCCAAATGCGATACCCCATTAATACCTTTCGAGAGCCGGTCCGTCGCGGATGTGCCCTTGCGACGAAGGCGCCAATCCAAAAACGTCAATATCCATTATGGCATGACCATCCAAGAGGTGTTTCGTATTAGGTTCAACGGAGCCGCTGGCGTGTCGCTTTTCGTGATTTCAGCCTTGGTGATGTCGGCGCTAGCGACGGCTTTTGTGCCGCTTGTGGATGACCCGTCATCGAAGCCATCCAACCCGGCGCCCGACGCCGGCGTCGATGCGACCTTCGACATCCCCGTCCATCTCGGGTGGAACTTCATCTCCATCCCGCTCGTGCAGTGGAACACCAGCGTCCTCGAGGTCCTGGATGACCACGGTGGGGACACGACGTGGGACCGCGTCATGTGGTACGACCCGCTGGACGCTATAAATCACAACAAGCAATACTACACCGTGTGGAATGCGACGTTCAACGACCTCACCGACATCAACCACACCATGGGTTTCCAGATGAACGTCACCGACGTCGGGTCGGACGGCGCGCTCCAGGTCAACGGGACGCTCCCGGGGGCGACCGATGTCCTGTTGTACGAGGGGTGGAACATGATCGGGTATCCGACCGTGGACGACGCATCGTTCACCGTCGGGAACCTCAAGGCGTCCACCAACGTGACGCAGGTCGAGAACATCACCGATTTCGTCAACGCGACGGGCGACACGCTTCCGGACACCTACGTCTTGAAGCGCGGCGAAGGCTACTGGATGATTTCCAGCGCCAACTGCACCTGGGCCATCGCGAACGCGCTGGCGGGCTCTCCGCCGAACATCACGCTCGTTTCGCCTGCCAACAATACAGTCTTCCAGCCCGGGACGACCATCGGCTTCGAGGTGAACGGCAGCGCGAGCATGGACGCGTCGCTGAACGGGGGCGCCTGGACGACCTTCAACTCGCCGTTCGAGATTGACACTGACAGCTGGACGGACGGCGCGAAGGTCCTCGACGTCAGGGCGGCGAACGCCAACGGCACGACGACCGCGAGCTTCGACTTCATCGTCGATTCGGTCGAGCCGGACATCGACCTCTTGGCTCCCGTCGAGGGTAGCGACGTGAAGGTGGGCGACACCCTGCATTTCAACATCACGGAGGACAACCTGGCGAGCGCCAACTGCACCGCTGGGGAGTTCGTCGTGAACATGACCGGCTCCTTCGACGTCGACACGACGGGCTGGGCGGACGGTCTGACCGCGGTCAGAGTGACGGCCACCGACCTCGCAGGCAACTCAGAATCCGAGGACTTCAGCTTCGTCTTCGACGGGACAGCGCCGTCGATAGAGTCCGTGTCCCCTGCCAACGCGTCGACCGCGGTGAGCGCGGGCGCATCGCTGGTCATCCACTTCTCCGAGGGGATGGACAGGAACGCGACCGAGAGCGCTGTCTCCATTGCTCCCTCCGTCGAGTTTGCCGGCTTCGCCTGGAACGCGGACTCGAACCAGCTCACGGTCGACATCGAGGGGAACCTTTCCCAGAACACGAGGTACAGGGTCAGCGTCAACACCCTCGCCCGCGACGCGGTCGGTAACCCGATGAACGCCACCTTCCGGTGGGAGTTCACCACCTGGCTCGACATCGACGGGGACGGCTTGCCGAGCAACCAGGATCTGGACGACGACGGCGACGGATACATGGACGGCATGGACGCCTTTCCGGAGGACCCTGACGAGTGGGTCGACACCGACGGGGACGGCATCGGCGACAACGCCGACCTGGACGACGACGGCGACGGCGTGGCCGACC
>DAIRED010000003.1:0-25602 GCA_036795795.1 Thermoplasmatota archaeon
ACGGGCTCATTTGTGTCATACTCCTGGCGGTTCCAAGGCGCGCCGCGAAGCGGCGCGCGCCGCCAAAACGCCAGTATCTCGTGTATGGCTAAAAAGATGCTCCGGGTTAGCCGGTGCTTGCCCGACCTACATCCCCAACCTGAAGGTTGCGGTATTAGGGCTAGGTTTGTTTAATAAAATTCAGGAGTCAGAATTTATAAAACTATTCAATAGTATATATAAAAAACCAGGGTATCCACATAATATGATTGAAACAGAAATATAAGTAAACAACTGTTTATCTGGACTAATGTTTTGATTTTCCATTCCACCCAGCACAACATTTATTAGGCCGTTATCCTTGCTTGAGGATATCGCACAGTCGCGATGGGTGATTGACATGGTAAGCAAGATGGCGTTGATTGCGGGCGTTGTCGTGGCCGTCGTCGTGGTGGCCGCGGTTGGGTACGTCGTTCTATCCGGTGGAGAAAACGATAACGACAAACTCACATTCTACGGTTCCGAGTATTCATGGAGCCAGATGGTGGACGAGTTCGGCACGGTGACCGTCGGCAACTACACCGGCGTTTCGCTCAGCGCCGTACTCGATGCCACCGACTTTGGGGAGCTGCCGTCTGACGTCCAGAACGAGACGCTGTTCCAGATAACCGCCGACGACGGGTGGCAGAAGAACGTCTCCTGGAGGGACCTGCAGAGCGGCATCATTGTCGAGGCGGACCTCATGACCTACTTCCCCGACCTCCCCGGAGCGTACAAGGTAAAGAACGTCGTCAGCGTCGAATACGTCGAGATGGGCCCGATAGCGATTATCTTGGAGGGGGCGAGCTGGACCGAGAGCGCGGAGCTGACATGGGACGATCTCTTCGAGGAGCTCAACGCCACATCTTTTACGAGCAGCAACTTCGATTATTCTGGAGTCAGGATGACGGAAGTTCTCGAGTATGCGGGCTTCACGGACGTGCAAAACGCCACGTTCACAATCGAGGGAGTCGACGGCTACGAGAAAACCGTGACCTGGGCCAGCGTCCAGAACGGATTCCTGGTCGAGGACGGGTACAGGTGCATGTTCACAGACCTTGCGAACTCGTACAGGGTCAGGAACGTCATCAGGATCACAGTCACCGAATCGTAGGGATCCGTAAGAACCCAGACGACCGCCCGTTGAATCATAACACTTTCAGCGGTTGCGATGCGCCAGGTGCGCATCCATCCCGCGCATCTCGTCGTCGAATCGGTCCAGGAGACGTTCGCCTAGCTCCGTGAGCTTCGAACCTCCACCTCGCTTCCCACCGGCCGCCGTCTCCACGACCGAGCCGCCTGCGGCCTCGGAGATTGCCTGGACCTCGGCCCAAGCGTGGCTGTACGCCATCCCCATCGAGCGCGCTGCCGCTGCGAGGGAGCCCGTCTCGCGCACGCGGCGCAGGAGCTCCGCCCGCCCCTCCCCGAGGACGAAGCGCGAATCGCGCTCGAGCCAGATTTTCGCATTGACCGTGACCACAGCACGAAATGGAAGGAGACCATCTAATAGTTAACTGAGGCATCGTGAATTACGTGCTGCAATAGGTGACTACATTTCTTTGCAGCGTGGTCACCTCTTCCTGAATTTGCGCTCCATCGACGCGTATTCTCTGAGTGTCAATTCGATGCTCGGCCGTATGTTGCCGTTGCGCTGGTATTCCCCCAAGGCGCCGTAATACAACCGCCGGTTCTTCATCTCGATGTTCACCGGAGGCATCCCGTTCTTTATCAGAATATTATTCAGCAGGAGCCGCCCGACACGGCCGTTTCCGTCCTGGAATGGGTGGATTGTCTCGAATTGGTTGTGGACGACGACCGCCAGCACAATGGGAGGGAATCTCTTCCGGTTCTTCACGTACCACGCGACCAATTCATTAAGCAACGCATTGATTTGGTTGGATGGCGCACCCCTGTGGACGACATCCCCTTTCGCGTCAACCACTGCGACCTCGACTCCCGTGGGCCTGAAGTCCCCGGCAAATTCCTTTGAATTGCGGAATACCAGCCAATGCAATTTTCGGATGAGCCCGCTCGAAATGTGAGTGCGAATCCCACGGATGTAAGATATCGCGTCGGCAAGGCCATATGTCTCCGATATCTCCCATCGGCTTTTATCGGCTGGCCAACGATCCTTCGCCAGGATGCCCGCAACATCGTTTCTGGAAACGGTCGATCCTTCGATTGCGTTCGTATCGTAAACGAAATCTTCAGTGAACCGGGACCAGTCGGCCTCGCTCAGGTGAAGCACGCGGATTTTCCGTCCTGGCTCCAGGCCATCCAGCTGTCTCAGCTCCGCGGGGGAAATTGCCGTCCTGAAAGGATCTCGGATAGCCCGATTGGCCGCAACCCTCACGCGGATGGCCGCTTCCGCCTCCGGTCTCAACACATCGATGTCACTACCGACAAGGTTTGCACCGAGGTAGTGTCGCACTTTCAGGACCTTCCCGTTTTGACGGAACGAGTGCGCCAGATAATACTTGCGGCCTTTTCCGGCTTTCCTTGTTTCTACATGCACACATCAATAAGGTGACTACAATTATTTATAATTTTCCAAAAGGTGACTACAAATATATATTCACTCCGCCATGAACTTCACGAACTCCTCGACCGTGCGCGGCTTGAGGGTGTAGTTCGTCTTGCGCTCCACGCCCAGCGTCGAGAACGGCTCCTTGCCGTAGTCGTGGCCGGGGAGGACCATAACGTCGTCCGGCAGCTTTGCGAGCCGCTCGAAGAATGAGTGCCACAGCGCCTCGGACGACGAGCCAGGCAAGTCGGTGCGCCCGCACTCCCCCACGAACAGAGTGTCGCCTGTGAAGAGCGCCTTCCCACCGGCCAGGATGCAGACGCCGTCGGGGGTGTGCCCCGGTGTGTGGATGAACCTCATCTCCAGTCCGCCCATCTTGAGGATGCTGCCTTCGTCCACGTCAAGGTCGTGCGCCGCCTTGCACGACGAGTGAGCGACGATGGACGCGCCCGACGCAACCTTCAGCGCCTCGTTGGCGCCGGTGTGGTCCGCGTGACCGTGGGTGTTTATGATGTACTTCAACTTCAGGCCGAGTTTTTCCACCTCGTCCATGATTCTCAGATGGTTCGCAGACGGGTCGATGACCGCGCACTCCAGCGCCTTCTCGTCTCCGACGACGTAGCAGAAGTTGTCCATCAGCCCGAGCTTAATCTGGCGGATTATCATGCCAGCACTACTTCAGCCCGCTCCTCAGGGAATCGACCGTCACCTTGAACTTTGCCAGCATCTCGTCCATGTCGTCGAGGAAGCTCGCGACGCGCGGAGTCGTGGTCGCGCCGCTCGCCGAGGCCGCGACCAAGCCCTCGCGCTCCAGTATCCTCAGGGAGTACCTGACCTTGTGCTCCGGGAGCTTCGTCAGCTCGGCGAGCTTGATAATCCCGATGGGCTGCTCCTTCATCACTACCTTTAGTATCGAGACGTGCCTCGCCAGCAGCTCGACGTCGGTGTCCAGGCTCCTTACAATCATCCCCTTTCTGGTCGCCATCTCAGCACTTCCAGCCAGGCGGGATATCCGCGCGGGCGTGAGCCGTGGTAGCACGTGTATGCATATAACCGTTGCGCACGGCAAGGCTTTTCACCTCAATGGGTTATCCATCGGCCATGGAAAATGGGGAGATCTTTCGCAAGGTTTTTCACCTCTGCGCGCCGGCCTTCCTCGTCTACTACCTGGTGCCGGCGGACGCATGGGGCTTGCTCCCCTCCGTAGAGGGCGTTCTGGAGCCGAGGGAGGTCCTGCTCCTCGCCGTGCTCGCCGTGGTGCTGGCGGAGGAGGCGGTCCGCCTGAAGATGGGCTGGAGCGTCTTCGGGATGCGGCCCTACGAGCGTGGAAAGATGGCCGCCCACGCCTGGGCGGGAATGGGCATCACGATTGGATTCCTGCTCTTCCCGATGGCGATGGTCGTCGCCGTCGTCTTCGGGATGGCCTGGGTGGACCCGCTGATGGGGTACCTCCGAAGGCAGCGCCCGAACCTTTACCCCCTTGTGCCGCTCGTCGCTTACTGGCTCATCGCATCGGCTGCGCTTCTCATCCAGGGCACGATGAATCCGTTCCTGGCCGTCGAAATAGCCTTCGTCGCCGGCTGCGCGGCGATACTGTGCGAGTCCCCGAGGCTCGACCATCTGGACGACGACTTCCTCCTGCTCACAATCCCGCTCGCGGCGGTGTGGCTGGCGTACCACGCGTTCAGGGCGATGGGGTACTTTTTCCTGTGAGCGCCTGTGGGCGATAGGATAAGCTGGGGCGATGGATTCTGCACGCATAACGCGCCAGGGAGATGGGCGCCTTATTCGACCGTGACGCTCTTCGCGAGGTTGCTGGCAGCCTCGCGTCAATTTAACCCACCCGAGGATGGCTCTATTCGACCGTGACGCTCTTCGCGAGGTTGCGCGGTTTGTCGATGGGGCATCCGCGCTCCTTCGCGACGTAATAAGCTAGAAGCTGGAGCGCGACCGACACGGGAATCGCCGAGAATAGCGGCGGGACCTTCGGGACGCGGATGACCTTGTCGCAGTACTTCTCCAGCTCGTCGTCGCCTTCCATCCCGATGCAGACCACGGGCGCCTCGCGGGCGCTCACCTCGCCGACGTTGCTCAGCACCTTCTCGTAGGTGTGGTCCCCGACCGCCACCGCGACGACTGGCGTGTCCTTAGTCAGGAGTGCCAGCGGGCCGTGCTTCAGCTCGCCGGCGGCGTAGCCCTCTGCGTGGATGTAGGAAATCTCCTTCATCTTCAGGGCACCTTCCAGCACTACCGGATAGTTGAGGTTGCGGCCGATGAAGAACATGTCTTTCGCGCCCGAAATCTCCTTCGCCACGGCCTCTATCGCCTCGGCCCCGTTGAGGACGGACTGGACCACCTGCGGCATCGACCTCAGCGCGTCGCGCATCTGCGCCTGCGTGTCCGCGTGCAGGGCCTTCCTCTGCGCGCCGTACTTGATTGCCAGCAGATAGAGCGCCGCGAGCTGCGTGATGAACGTCTTGGTCGCCGCGACGCCAATCTCAATCCCCGCTCGAGTGTAGAAGACCTCGTCCACCTCGCGCGTAATCGTGCTGCCGACGACGTTGGTTACCGCGACGGTGTAGCAGCCGCGCCTCTTTGCCTCGCGCGCCGCGGCGAGCGTATCGGCCGTCTCGCCGCTCTGGGTGACCAGTATCGTCAGCGGCATCTCCCGGCTCGGCGTCGCGTAGCGGTACTCGGAGGCTATCTCGACAGCGGTCGGTATCCCGAGGACAGTCTCGAAGACGTACTTGCCAACGTAGCACGCGTGGTACGACGTCCCGCAGGCCACGAGCTTGACCGAGTTGAAGCGGACTCCGAGGTCCTGCTCCTGCCGGTCCGAGAGCCGCCCCAGAAGGGTCTCGTGCAGCGCCCTCGGCTGTTCGAATATCTCCTTGAGCATGAAATGCTCGTAGCCGCCGCGCTCAGCGTCCTGGACGGCGAACTTCACGCGCTGGAAGTCGCGCTGCACATCCTTGCCGTCGAGCGTGCGTATCTTGACCCCATCGGGCGTGATTACGGCCATCTCCCCGTCCATCATCGGGATTATCCTGTCAGTCTGGTCGAGCAGTGCGGGCGTATCCGAGGCGAGGAAGTTCTCGCCCTCGCCGACGCCGATGATGAAGGGGCTCTCGTGCCTGACGGCGACAATCTTGCCCTTCTCCTCGCCGCAGACGGCCGCTATCGCGAACGAGCCCTTGAGCCGCTTGACCGCCGCCGCGACGGCCTCCTCCAGGTTGCCCTGGTACGCGTCCTCGACCAGGTGAACGATGACCTCCGTGTCGGTCTCGGACCTGAACTGGTGGCCCTTGCGCATCAGGTCCTCCTTCAACGACATGAAGTTCTCGATGATTCCGTTGTGGACGATGGCGATGCGCTCCTTGCAGTCGACGAACGGGTGGGCGTTGTTCTTGAGCGGCTGGCCGTGGGTGGCCCAGCGCGTGTGCGCGATGCCGTGGTTGCCTGGTATCTTCGGCATCGAGGATTCGAGTCGCGATATCTCGCCCTTGTCCTTGTAGACCGTCAGGCGCTCGCCGATTATGGCCACGCCGGCCGAGTCGTACCCGCGGTACTCCAGCCGCTTGAGAGCCTTCAGGAGGATGCCCTGCGCCTCCCTGTCGCCCGTGTAGCCCACTATCCCGCACATTAGATTTCCTCACACGACCTGCGAGTTGTTCGGCATGTTCTCGCACACCGCCCGTCCAGGATGTATCCTGCACCCGGAGCCGACGATGACTCCGCCTCGGAACGACACGTTGCCGCCGACGACGGTTCCTTCGCCAATCATTGCCCCTATGCAAGCCAGCTTCTTCAGCTCGCCGTCAGCGTTCACCGCAGCGGGCTCACCGTCCGCAGTGCAATTCGGTCCGATGCGCACGCCCTCGCCGACGACCGAATGCGAGAGCATCGTGCCGGCGCCGATGGACGCGTTGCTCATGACCAGGCTCTGCTGCAGCACGACGTGAGGCATCAGCACGACGTTGTTGCCGAGGCTCGTCTCGGGGCCGATGCAGACGCCCGGGCCGATTTCGCAGTTCTCGCCAATAGAGACGGGACCTGTGATGTGCGCGCCAGAGCTGACGACCGTGCCCTCGCCCAACGAGACCGTGCCCTTGACGTGCGCCCCGCGCTCGACCGTTCCGGCCGTGTGCTGCGAGACCTTGGCAAGGGCCTCCGCATTGGCTGATGGCAGGTCCCACGGGTAGACGACGTCGCGCCACGTTCCTTGTGTGAATATCGCCTCGAACCTGTGCCGGGGAATCATGCGCTGGATGGCGCTCGTGAGCCGGTGGTCCCCGTCCCTCGTCGCCTCGTCGATGGCCTCGAATATCTCCGAGTTCAATCGGTATATACCGGTGCTGATGAGGTTGCTCAGCTTCTCGCTGGGCTTCTCCGCGAGCTGGGCCACATTGTCGCCGCTGAGGAGCACGACGCCGTACTTGGAAGGCGTCAGGCTTTCGGTGACGACTATGGCGTTGCCCTTCGGCTTGCCGACCAGGTCCATCAGAGTCGCCGGCTCGATGACGTTGTCGCCAGCGAGCACGAGGAACTCGTCGCCCGCGTAGGCGCGCGCCTTTCCCAGCGCGAAGCCGGTGCCCACCTGCCCGACCACCTTGGACTGTTGTATATATTCAATCTTTGCGCCGAAGGATTTGCCGTCGCCGAAGTACGACATTATGCGCTCCTTCTTGTAGCCGACGACCATTGCCATCTCTCTCACGCCGTTCTTGACTAGGGCGTCGACGACGTACTGAACGATGGGCTTGTTGGCGATTGGAATCATGACCTTCGGCTCGGACGCCGTGAAGGGCCTCAAACGCGTCCCCTCGCCGGCTGCCAGAATGACTGCCTTCATCGTATCACGCCGGACCAATCCACCGGGCCGGTATATAACATTTTCTGTGGATTTCCCTAGAAAAAGTTAATATATAGCAGGGGGATTGGCGTGAAGATAACATGGCTACAGCTGTCGATTACGGCCTGATGATATTCTTCTCCGCGCTCACCGTGCTGGCGCTGATATATATTTTCATCCACATGGACAACCTCCTGTTCTACTACAAGCTGAAGAAGGACAGGCGCATCGGCGACGACACGATGGACGTCCTCTTCGACGCCCTCAAGGTGCTGTGGGCATCGCTCGCCATCATGTTCCTCATCGAGCTCGCGGTCTTCCGCGACCTGGACTACGCAGAAGACGTCGCGCGGGTCATCTACGACTACGTCTTTGCCATCTTCGTGTTCTGCCTGGTCTTCGTGGTCGTGTGGTTCGTGGCGAAGCTGGGGACGAGGGGCATCGAGCGCTCCATCGACAGGTCCATCGCCGACCCCAACACCTACGTCAAGACGGGGTTTCTGGACTTCTACGAGATGTTCGTGAAGTACTTCATCTACGCCATCGGGCTGGTATTCGCGACGTTCATCGCCCTCGCTGCGATACCCGACGAGGAGCAGAGGCAGAACGTGTTCGACTGGATGGGCCTGTCGTCCCTGGACATGGGCGAGCTCGCATCGACCATCAGCTCGTACTTCGTCCTCCTTATCGTCTTCTTCCTCATCTGGAAGCTGGCGTCGGTGGTACTGGACGATTTCAAGAAGAAGTCCAAGAAGTTCCCCCCGCGCGTCATCGACCTCGTCAAGGCGCTGGTCAGGTACGGCCTCATCTGGCTCGCGCTGGTCGTCACTCTGACCATCATCCTCGACCTGTTCAACTTCGAGTATGTCGAATTGGTAGTCTACATCATCATAGCGGCCACATTCGCCATACTGCTGGTCGTGGCTTTCTCTCCCACGACGAGGGAGGGGTTCTCCGGCGTCGTCCTGCTCCTCACGGACTCGGTCAACAACGGCGACTGGATTGCCGTCGCAGGTGTGGCGGAGGGTCGCGTCGTGTCGCAGAACCTCCTCACTACAAGGCTCGAATCCGAGAACGGCGACATAATCGACGTGCCGAACTCCATGATGACGGCCAGCGCAATCGTGAACAGGACGAAGGTCGGCTACAAGGAAATGGTCTTTCCCCTCCCGAAGGGCGTCGCCGATGCAGAGGTCGTCGAGCGCGTGAAGGGTGTCGAAGGGGTTTCCCAGCAGCCAGCCCCGGAGATAGTGGAGACCATCGAGAACGACGGCTCGGTCTCGAAGGCGTTGCGGTGCCGCATCACCGACTACCAGCGGCCTCGTGCAACAGGCGAGAGGCTGACTCAGGCGCTTCTTGGGAAGGCTCCTTGGAAGCTTTGACCTTCTGGACTATGATGAAGGGCTTCTCTATCCTCTCGGCCAGGCGGTTCTGCAGGCTGCCGAAGACGAACTGCGCCAGCCGTTCCTCGTCGGCCGCACCGATGATTATGATGTCCTTGCTGGCCGCCGCCTCCAGTATCGCGGCCTCCGCGTTCTTCGTCTTTGCCGATTCCACCTTGTGGGAGACGCCGTGAGTGTGGAATATGTGGTCCAGCCTCGCGATGATGCCGTCCATCTCCCGGACGCCCCTCGCGTGGGCCGGCGCCGCCAGGAGCGTTATGGTTGCCTTGTAGCGCTTTGCCAGCAGGACTCCCATCCCCGCTGCGTACGTCTCGTTCCCCTCGCCAGTCGCGGCGACGAGTATGCTGTTGACCTCCTCCGGCATCTCCTTCGACTTGTAGATGACGACGTCGCACGGCGCGTTCTGGACCACGCGGTCGATGTTCGAGCCCATGAGCATCTCCGGGGCCCGCTTCCCGCGCCATCCCATGAAGATGACGCTCGCGCCTATCTCGCGCGCCTCCTCTATGATGGCCTCGGACGGCTTGTGCGAGACCACTATCTTCGTGTGGACTTTCGCCCTCATGTCAGCGGCCAGCTTCTTTGCCTTCGAGAGCGTCTTCAGCTCCTTGCTGACCTTAGAGTACGAGACCGACTCGAGCGACTCCGTCTCCAGGACCTCGATGACGTGCAGGAGGTGCAGGTCCCCGCCCTCGATGCGCGAGACGAGCGCCGCCAGCTCCACTATCGAGGTGTCCTGCGGACCGGCGACGGCGGCCATCACGCAGTAGTCCGAGCCCTCGTGCTTCTCCGAGACCTCGACGGGCGGAGGTGTGTCATCCTTGTGGGCAATCGCCCCTTTCTTCGCGAAGAGCAGGTAGGCGGCCAGCCCAATCAATATCCAAAACATCGCCATGTACCAGGCGATTGGCTCGTATGCCCAGAGCGAGTATGCCATGATGCCCTTGGTAATCAGGCCGATTATCGGGATGATTGGAAAGAGCGGCATCACGTACCTGCGCCGCGCATCCGGCTTCTTTATACGGAGGGTCATGACGGTGATGTTGACGAAGAGCATGAGGACCAGGAACATTATGTCGGCCGACGCGGCAATCTTCTCGATTGGCAGGAAGATGACCATCGCGATGACGATGGCCCCGCTGATGAATATCGCGATGTGCGGCGTGTTGCGGAGATGATGCACGACCCCGAATTGCCGAGGGAGCGCCCCGTCGCGGCCCATCGCCATCGCAACCCGGGACGACGAATAGAGCGTCGAGTTGATTGCCGCGAGGGCGCCGATTATGACCCCGATACCAATCAACTGCAGGCCGAACCCTGGCATCGAGACGCGCGCGACCTCCGCGACTGCGTTCTCCTCATATCCGCCGGCAGCCTGCCAGCCGACGACGCCGATCGTCACAATTGCCACGAGTATGAAGACCACGGCCGCGAGGGAGATTGTAATCCAATGCGCCCTGGGGATGTTCTTCTCAGCGTCCTTGCACTCCTCCCCGCACTGGGCGATTATCTCGTACCCCTCGAAAACTATGAATGTGAAGCCCATCGCGACGACGATTTTCCATATCCCGCCTTCGGGCATGAAAGGGGTGAACGATTCGCCGGAACCGTGCCCAGCGAACATGTACCACAGCCCGGCGATTATGTACATGATAACAATGACAATCAACGCCCCGGTGATGTAGTTACTGGAACGCCCCGTGCTTTTCGTCCCGCGGTAGTTGATGTAAATGAACACGATGCAAGCGAAAACGGCGAGGACCTTAACGAGGTTCTCGTGGCTGAGCCCGACTACTTCGATGTCGAATGCCTGCATCAGCCAGATGACTCCGTATCCGAATCCGAGGACGTAGAAACTCGTGACGATGGTGTGGCCGAACCACGATAGCCAGCCGGAGAGGAATCCGAACGGCTGTGGCATACCGTCCTTGACCCAGATGTAGCCTCCGCCGGCGTCCGAGAAGGCGCTGCCCAGCTCTGCGTAGGCCATCGCCGTGAGCACGGTCACGAAGAAGTTGAAGACGAAGGCCAGGATGAGCGCTGGCCCGGCAATCTGGATGCCGAAACCAACGAGCAGGAATATCGTCGAGCCTATGGTCGGCCCCAGCCCGATCATCGTGATTTCCCGGAGACCCAGGTCTCGCCGCAGCTTGACCTCGGTGCCGCCGTTGCCTTCCTGGGACGCTTCGTCGGGCATCGAAAGTCCGCATCCGCGCCCGTATATATAGGATTTGGGATAGGTTTTAATCGGCGCTGGCGGATTACCGGGCATGACCGAGTTCCTTTTCATGAAGGACGCCGAGGCCAACTACGTCAAGGAGTTCGAGGCAATCGTCGTCAAGGCGGGGGAGAACTACGTCGTGCTCGACCGGACGGCGTTCTACGCGGTCGGGGGCGGCCAGGAAACTGACACCGGGGCGCTCTCATGGGACGGCGGGATGGCGCGCGTGAAGGAGGTGACGAAGAAAGGCGAAGTGCGCCACGTGCTCGACGGTCCGGTTCCGCCCCCCGATACGAAGGTCCGCGGCACGGTGGACTGGGAGCGCAGGCACGCGCACATGCGCATGCACACCGCGCAGCACATCATCTCCAGCGTCGTGTTTGATATATACAAAGCGCGCACGGTCGGCAACCAGATACATGCGGACAGGTCGCGCGTGGATTTCGCCCCGGCCAACTTCGGGCCGGAGGATGTGAAGAAGATAGAGGACGCCTGCAACGAAATCGGCTCCAAGGGCATCCCGGTGAAAATCTACGAGGAGGACCGCGCTGACCTGGAGAAGCGAGTGGACCAGCAGCGCTCGAATTTGGACCTCCTCCCCCAGTCCATCCGCCGCCTGCGAATCGTCGACATCGACGGCTTCGACGTCTGCCCCTGCGCGGGAACGCACGTGCGCTCGACGACGGAGCTGGGCAAGTTCCACATCATCGAGAGAGAAAAGAAGGGGAAAGACAGGGAGAGGCTCACGTACGAGCTGGTCATCACCCCATGAGCGCGATGGCGGAGGCGTTCATCCGATTCGCCTCCAGGCCGCGCGTCGCACTCGCATTCGTCGCTATCTTCGCAATTCTCGCCGCGCTAGTCGCATCGGGTGCCGTGGACGCATGGGACCGCTCGGTGGCGGAGGCCATTTACGACCAGCGCCCGCAGTTGGCATTCGGATTCTTCACAGCTGTCTCGTTCGCGGGGACATACATCGGAATAATCGCCGGATGCGCGACGGCCTGCGCGCTGCTGGCCACGAAGCGCAGGTTCGGCGAGGCGGCATTCGTCGCCGCGAGCCTGGCCGCGCTGTGGCTGCTCAACGAGGCGTTGAAGCTCGCTTTCGCCAGGGAACGGCCAAGCTTGGGATGGGATCCGTTCGCCACGGGCCACGGCTTCCCGAGCGGCCACGCGATGGTCGGCGGAGCGATGGTGCTGATTCTCTGCGCGGTCGCAACGCAGATGGTTGCGTCCAAGCGGGCGCGCTGGGCCGCTTGGGCCTGCGCCGGCGCATTCCTCGGCCTCCTCGCGTACAGCAGGCTCTTCCTCGGCGTGCATTATCCAACGGACGTGCTGGGCGGGGCATTGCTGGCGATTGCCTGGACCTTGGCAGCGGAGGATGCCTGGAAACTGCACGTCTCCCCTCGATTGGAAGAGCCTGGAGCGCGTTGACCGGCCGAGCCGCCGCTCACTTGCACCCGAAGCACTTGTCCCGCGACATCCGCTTGCAGAGGATGCAGATTTCGCGTTGGACTGTCGCCTCCGACTTCGTCTTGGCAATCCTAGCCGCCGAGGTGTCCAGCATCCCGTCGTAGTCGGCCAGCCTGAGGTCGCGCCTGCCGCGCTTGCCAGAGATGTACTGGGAAACGGCTGCGTCCGTGATGGAGAGCCTGCGGGCGGCCTTGGCTTGGGTCATGCCGTGGCCCTCGACGAGCCGCCTGGCGACCTCCCCCCGGATGAGGGGCAGAATGTACCAGACGGATAGTTCGCAGGGGGCCTTCATTACCGAAGAAATGCCGAGGGGGAATATAAAATTAACAGCGTTAACCGGGCCAGGGCCGAAACGGATAAATATGACATGAGCGTTTTGAGTTAACAATTGTTAAGAGGTGTAAAATGTTCGCCAAAGCAACGGAAAAGGACGTCACCAGGGCCATCGTGGAGAGATACACAAGCCGGTTGCTGGAGAATCTTGAGCCGGATGTCATTGTCGTGGGCGGCGGGCCGAGCGGGCTCGTGGCAGCGCGGGAGTGCGCCCTCGCAGGGGCCAGGACGGTCATCATCGAGAACAACAACTACATAGGCGGAGGGTTCTGGATCGGCGGTTTCTTGATGAATCCCCTGACCATCAGGGCTCCTGGGCACGAAATACTGGCGGAGCTGGGCGTTCCGCTCAACGAGCCCGTGCCAGGCCTTTTCGTCGCCGACGGCCCCCATGCATGCTCGAAGCTGATCGCCTCGGCCTGCGATGCCGGGGTCTGGATAATGAACATGACGCAATTCACGGATCTGGTCGTGCGCGAAAATGAGCGAGTGGCCGGAGTGGTAATCAACTGGTCGCCCGTCGAGGCCTTGCCGAGACAGATCACGTGCGTGGACCCCGTCGCCCTGGAGTGCAAGGTCGTAATCGACGCAACGGGCCATGACGCGATAGTCGCCAACGCCCTCGCGAAGCGTGGGGTGCTGAAGATGCCGGGCATGGGGATGATGTGGGTGGAGGAGGCAGAGAAGGCCATTGTCGAAAAAACCGGCGAGATACACCCGGGTCTGATTGTGACAGGGATGGCAGTTTCGACATATTTTGGACTGCCGAGGACCGGGCCGACGTTCGGTGCGATGCTCCTGTCGGGTAAGAGGGCCGGTCAAATTGCAATAGTATCCCTGAACGGGCGGCTCAAGGAGCGGGTGCCACCGGCTGCTGCGCGCCAGGAAATATGACGGAAACAGAGAAGCGGACAGCTTTCGGCTATGCCTGTGTCGGCATCGCGGGAGCCGGTGGGCTGGGCTCCAATGTCGCCATGATTCTAGCCAGGGCTGGGGTGGGCAAGCTCGTCCTCGTGGATTTCGACAGGGTCGAGAAGGGCAACCTCTCCAGGCAATGTTTCTTCTCGGATCAGATTGGCGAGCTGAAAGTCGAGGCGCTACGCCGAAACATCGGGCGTGTGGGGTACGGCACCCAGGTTGCGACCGTCAACCTGATGCTCGAACCCGGAAAGATGGCGGCCCCGTTCGACGGCGTGGACGTGTCCGTCGAGGCCCTGGATTCCGGGGACACAAAAGCGGCATTCATCTCGGAGATGCTCCGCCGGGCCCCCGAAAGGCCGCTTGTGGCCGCCTCGGGGGTCATGGGAACGGGGGACGGTTCGTCGTTCCACGTCCGCAGGGTCGGGGCGCTGTTCTTGGTAGAGGACATAAACTCGAACCCGTGCAAAGCCGTGGCGTTCGTCGGCTCTAGGGTGGCGCTAGTGGCGGCTTGGCAGGCCCACGTAGTGCTTCAAATACTCGCGGGGGTGATTGACGACGATAGGGGTAAACGGTGACCCAGTCAAGCACATCGATGGGGAAACTGTGGCCGGGCTTCTGGAGAGGCTCAGATTCGTCTTTCCGCTTGTTGTCGTGACGGTGAACGGAAAGGTCGTGATGAGGGAGGATTTCGAATCGACGTTGCTGAAGGACGGGGCCAACGTCGAAGTAATCCATCTGACCAGCGGCGGGTGAAATGGCAATCCGCCGTGATCCTATTACTCGGTAAAAGCGGCGTCGTAACGAAAAAAGGGATGAAAGAGAGTTAAAAGGTTTTGCGGTCTGTCTCTTTTCAATTCTCGTTCAGCGCCGGTCCCTGCGGTCGCGCCCGCCGCTACGGCGGTCTCCGCCGCGGCCGCCGCGCCTGTCGCCGCCCCTGCTCGGGGGCCGCCTCTCGCGACGGGGCTCCTCGACGTAGCCCTCTGGCTTCGGGAGAAGCTCGCGCGCCGACACGTCGACCTTGCCGCGGTCGATGGATATCACCTTGACGCGGACCTTGTCTCCGAGCTTCAGCCGGTCCTCGACGTTCTCCACGCGCGCCCATTCTATCTCGGACACGTGCAGCAGCCCGTCCTGGTTGGGCGTAAGGTTGACGAAGGCTCCGAAGGACATCATCTTCACGACGGTGGCCTCCTCGAATATCTCGCCGACCTGGAGGACGCGGACGATGTCCTTTATCATCTTCTCGGCCTCCTTGGCCTTCTCCGAGTCCGTCGATGTTATGACGACGAGCCCCTCGTCGTTGACGTCTATCTGGACTCCGAGCTCCTCGGTTATCTTGCGGATGACCTTGCCGCCGGGACCGATGACCTCGCCTATCTTCTCGGGGTCGATGTGGAACCCGATTATCCTCGGTGCCCACTTGGAGATTTCCTCCCTCGGCGCGGGTATCGCGGCCTCGAGCACGTCGAGCACCTCGTTGACGCCCTTGCGCATCTGGGTTACGGTGGCCTCGATCATCTCTGCGTTCAGGCCGCGGGTCTTCGTGTCCATCTGTATCGCGGTGACGCCCTGCCTCGTGGAGGTGAACTTGAAGTCCATTCCACCGGTCCCGTCCTCGAGGTCCTGCAGGTCTGTCAAGACCTTCCACCTCTGGCCGTCGCACGCAAGGCCCATCGCCATCCCGGCGACGTGCTTCTTAATCGGCACGCCAGCGTCCATGAGGGCGAGGGTCGAGCCGCACGTCGATGCCATCGAGGACGAACCGTTCGAGCCCATGACCTCGCTGACCACGCGTATCGTGTAGGGGAACGATTCCTCGGTCGGCAGCACCGGCACAAGCGCCTTCTCGGCGAGCATGCCGTGGCCAATCTCGCGCCTGCCAGCTCCCCTCAGCGGCTTCACGTCGCCGACGGAGTTGGGCAGGAAGTTGTAGTGGTGGTAGTAGCGTTTCTCATAGTCCGACTCGGCGCTCTCGACCGTCAGCTTGTCGCCCGGCGAACCGAGCGTGACGACCGACATGACCTGGGTCTCGCCCCTGGTGAAGAGGCCAGTGCCGTGGAGGCGCGGGACTATCCCGAGCTCCGCGGACAGCGGCCTAATCTGGTCGAGGGCGCGCCCGTCGACGCGCTGGCCCCTGTCGAGTATCGCGAGCGTGACCTGCTCCTCGATGAACTCGTAGAAGAAGCCGGACATCAGCTTGCGGACGTGCGCTTCGGCCTGGGCCGCATCGCGCGTCTTCGTCACGAACGACGGGGCGAACTTCGCCACGAGCAGGTCTTCCAGGTCGTGGAGGACCGCCTTGCGCTGTCCCTTCGAGCCCTTCGGGGTGTTGAAGAGGTACTTGTCCAGGTGCGGCATCGCGGCGGCCTTTATCTTCGCCACGATTGCAGCGTCCTCGGGAGCCATCTGGCCCCTGAGCTTGAGCTGGTCCAGCGGCGTCTTCGGGGCGCCGACCTCGCGGCGCACCTCGTCGAGGAACGCCACTACCTGGCCGAGCGCGTCCATGGCGGCCTTGAAGCCTGCCCTGGTGTCCTTGTCGTCAATCTCCTTCGCGGAGCATTCGACCATCGTGATGCGGCTGCCGTCGCCCATGACGCAGAGGTTCATGTCCGAGTACTCCATCTCGTCCACCGTCGGGTTGACGATGAAGTCCCCGTTTATCATCGCTATCCTCACGCCGGCAATCGGGCCGTCGAAGGGGATGCGCGATATGTGGACCGCCGCGCAGGCGGCTATCATCGCCACAACGTCGGGCTTGTTCACGCCGTCCATCGAGAGCGGCATGCATATTATCTGCACGTCGTTCTTGATGTTCTGCGGGAAGAGCGGCCTCAGGCCGCGGTCAATCATCCTTCCGGTGAGCACCGCGTCGGTCGAGGGCCTTCCCTCGCGCTTCGAGAACCGCGGGCCCTTTATCTTGCCCGCAGCGTAGAAGCGCTCCTCCATGTCGACCATCAGGGGGAAGAAGTCCATCCCCTCGCGGCATGTCTGCGACATCGCCGCCGTGGCCAAGACGACCGTGTCGCCTATCTGCGCCGTCACCGAGGCGTCTGCCTGGTGGGCGAACTTTCCTATCTCGAGCGTGAGCTTCTTGTCGTGCCACGCCATCTCGAATTTCCGTGCTGTCATTTTCGCACCTTTGCCTTTTGCCAATAACAAGCTTCCTCGGCCTTGAAAGGCGGTATAGGTCTCGCGACCCGATGAGCCTCAACTTGAATGCGGGCCCCCTCCAGGGTTCCCGTGGATGGTCTTGCCATCCTCGGCATTCCAGCCGCTTGTAGCCTGTCCTTTGTCGTACCTAGGTAGGGGGGGGTATATAATAAAGCTTTTGACAGGGGCTCGGGTGAAAAGGTTTTATGGATGGTCCCCTCTGCACCGTTGGCTCGACATCCTGGTGTTGTCCATGTGCGCAAGCGTGAAGGCCGCCCGCCCCCCGAAGGTGAAGGGGGCGGCGAAGCTCGATGGTCCGATGGGCGAATTCTCCCTGAACGTGGAGGGGCTACCATCGTGCTCGGAGGCGTGCCTCGCCGGCATCGACGTGAAGGCTTACATCAATCTCATCGCGGACAGGCGCTACGAGGAGGCCGTCCAGACAATCAGGCGCGCCAACCCGTTCCCCGGGGTATGCGGCCGCGTCTGCACCCACCCGTGCGAGGAAGAGTGCGCGCGCGGGGAAGTGGACGACCCCGTCGCCATCAAGGCGCTGAAGCGCTTCGCCTCCGACTACGAGCGGGCCAGGCGCAAGACGGCCCTCGCCGCGCCGAAGAAGGCGCGCAGGGGAGCCAAGCGCGTCGCCGTAGTCGGCGCTGGCCTGGCCGGCCTCACGGCGGCTTCGGACCTCACCAAGGAAGGGATTGCTGTCACGGTCTTCGACTCGTCGAAATCCGCAGGCGGGATACTCGCCTGGGGGATACCGAGCTTCAGGCTCCCCAAGGACATCGTCCGGGGCGAGGTGGCGCAGATCGAGAGCCTCGGTGTCGAAATCCGCCTGGGCGAGGCCATCAGGGACCCCAAGGCGCTGCTCGGTAAGGGTTACTCCGCAGTCGTAGTCGCAGCTGGATGCATGGCGCCGCTCCCGCTCGGCATCGACGGCGAGGAAGCCGCCGGAGTGCTGGATTGCGTCGATTTCCTCAAGCGCGTGAGCGAGGGGCAGATATCGTCCCTGAAAGGGCGGGCGGTCGTCGTCGGCGGCGGCAACGCCGCGCTGGACGCTGCGCGCGTCGCCCTCAGGCTCGGCTCGGACGTGACGCTGGCCTACCGTCGCACGAGGGCCGAGATGCCCGCTGACGACGCTGAGGTCGCCGAGGCGAAGGAGGAGGGAATCTCCTTCGAGTTCCTGTCCATCCCCAAGCGCGTCGTCTCGAAGGGCGGCCAGGTGAATGGGCTGGAGGTCCAGAGGGCGAGGCTCGGCGAGCTCGACTCGAGCGGCCGGCGTTCGTCCGTGCCGATTCCAGGCAGCGAGTTCGTCATCGACGCCGACTGGATTATCCGCGCCGTGGGCAACAAACCAGACCCGGACCTGATGAAAGCGGCGGGGCTGAAGCTGACACCGCGCGGTGCCGTCGAAACGGACCGCCTGGGCCGCACGTCGTTGAAGGGCGTGTTCGCAGCGGGCGACGTGGCACTCGGACCCGCGACCGTCGTCGAGGCAATAGGCAGCGGGCACGCGGCTGCCAGAGGTGTCCTGGAATACCTTGGCGGCGATGCCATCCCCGCAGCGCAGGCGGACCAAGTTCTCGTGATGGAGAGGCTCCCCGGAAAAAAGACGCGCGCCGAGCCGAAGAAGGCACTGGCTGGCGCCAGGAAATCCAGCTTCGATGAGATAGAGTCCGCGCTGGACGAGCTGAGCGCCGTCGCCGAGGCGTCGCGATGCCGCCGCTGCGGGCTTTGCGCCGAATGCGACGTCTGCCTCGCTGGGTGCGAGCACAGGCAGGCCATTTTGCTCGTCGAGGGACGGAAGCCATCCTGGGTAAAAATCCCGCTGGACATATCCAAACGCCTCACGTCCGACCCGTCCGCGAGGGACGGATGGACCCTGTCGTCCGATGGCAAGAAGTCCGTAGCCAGGTTGGAACCTGTGCAGGCCTCGGTCGACGAGAGCCTTTGCATCGCGTGCGGTCTGTGCGAAGAGGCGTGCGCGTACAAGGCCATCAGGATGCGCTTCAGCAAGGATTCCAGCACCGCCGCCGTCGTGGATGCGGCAGGTTGCAGGGGCTGCGGGGCGTGCGCCTCCGTTTGCCCGACCGGCGCCATCTCGCAGGGGTTCATGGACGACGGGCGTCTCTTCGCGCGGGTGCGAGAGGCTGCCGCCGAATCGCGCGGCGGCGTCGTGGCATTCTCATGCGTCTGGCAAAAGAGCGGGTCGCTCGCCGCTGGCAAGGGAGAGGTTCCGGTCATCTGCACGAGGAGGGTCTCTCCGGCGCTCGTCCTGGAGGCGCTCGCCTCGGGCGCGTCCGGCGTCTCGCTCGTCGGCTGCAGGGAGGGCGAATGCCACTACCTGCCAGGCCAGTGGATGGGGGCGGACCTGCCAGCGAAGGTGGGCAAGATACTGGAGGCCGTCGGGCTGGACGCTAGGCGCGTCGAATACGTGGAGGACGGCGACCCCGAGAAGGCTCGGGCAGCCCACGCCGCGAAGTTGAAGACGGCCAAGCTTGAACCTCTTCCAAACTCCTCATCCAAGCTACCGGAGATTCAATCTTCCGTCGGAAGGTCGATCGCGCTGGCGCACACGCTGATGGCCCGCCAGGATGCGAAGGCACCCAAATCCAAGGCGAAATATTTCCTCGCCACGGGATGCTCGCCGATATGCGATTCGGTGCTCGAGGCGCACGGCGTCTGCGGATCCGGCAAGTTCCTGGAATCGGTGGAGGTGCTCCTGACAGCGCTCGATGTGGATTACGTCCGCGGCATGCGCGTGCTCGGCCCAGGGTCGAGATTGAAATCCTGCGGGCTCGAAGGGCTGTACAAGGAATATGGGAAATCTGCAATCGCCGCCGTCAAGGCCTCCGGCGCCAAGACGCTGGTGGCGATATCGCACGAGGCGAAATCTAAGTTCGAATCTCAGTGGCCCAAGGATTTCGGCAAGATTCCGTTCGGATTCGTCGGCTTGCCATCTCTGCTGAACGAGGCCGTCCGCAAGGGCACGTTCAAGACGACTCCTGGCAAGGTCGCGTTCCATCCCGCTTGCGGCTCTGGCAACTTCTCCGCCGAGCTTCAGAAGCTCCTGGGAAACGTCCCTGGGCTCGAAGTGGTCGTTCTCGACGAGCATTGCGGCGAGACCTCCTGGAGCGCCCCCGATGCGGAGGCTAGGGAGAGCGCCCGAGACCTGATGGGCGCGGCAGCCTCGGCCGGTGCGAGCGTCCTGGTCGTCGAGTCTCACCAGTGCCTGTCGCACCTGCTGGCCGCGAGGATGGGCTGGAGCGAGGGCGGGGTCGGGGTCGTCGATATATATTCGTTTTTGGCCTCCAGGTTGGCGGGGGTGTCCGGCCGTGGCAAGTGAGCCCGCGAGGATTAGGGTCCACCCGGTCCTGCCAGTGCCGACGGAGCCGGACGTTCCGTTCGATTTCGAAGGCCGCAAGATGCTGGCCCGCAAGGGCGAGATGATATCCAGCGCCCTCATCGCCAACGGCGTGAGCGCGTTCAACAGGCACCACCGCGACGGCGCGCCGCAGGGCATCTTCTGCGCGAACGGCCAGTGCGCCCAGTGCCTCGTGCTCGCCAACGGACGCCCGGTCAAGGCCTGCGTGACTCCGGTGAAGCCAGGCATGAAGGTTTCCGCGATAGACGGGCTGCCCGAGCTGCCTGCGGACGACTCGGAGCCCGCTCCATCGAAGGTCGAGACGAAGGATGTCGAAGTGCTCGTCGTCGGCGGTGGCCCCGCGGGCATGCTGGCCGCGATTGAGCTGGCGACGGCGGGCGTCGGGGTCCTCATCGTGGACGACAAGCAGGAGCTCGGCGGAAAGCTCGGGCTCCAGACGCACAACTTCTTCGGCTCGATGCGCGACTGCCACGCGGGGACGAGGGGCATGGACATCGGCACGATGCTCGCGGAGCAGGTCCGGAAGCTGGACAAGATTGAGGTCTGGCTCGACTCGCCGGCCGTGGGAGCGTTCTCCGATGGTCTCGTCGGCGTCGTCAAGGGCGGAGTCTACAAGCTCGCCAAGCCGGCGAGGCTCCTCGTCACCGCGGGAGCCCGCGAGAAGGTGCTCACATTCCCTGGATGCGACCTGCCTGGAGTCTACGGCGGCGGAGCTTTCCAGACCCTCGTCAACAGGGACATGGTCAGGGCGGCCGAGAGGCTCTTCATCGTCGGCGGCGGGAACGTCGGGCTCATCGCCGCTTACCACGCTTTGCAAGCCGGAATCGAGGTCGTTGGCATCGTCGAGGCGCTGCCCCAATGCGGCGGCTACAAGGTGCACCTGGACAAGATCAAACGCCTCGGAATCCCCGTCTGGACTTCGAGCACCGTGTTGAAAGCCGAGGGCAACGGCAAGCTCGAGCGAATCACGACGGCGCGCGTCGATAACGCGTTCAAACCGATGCCTGGCACCGAGCGCAGCTTCGACGTGGACACGCTCCTCATCGCCGTCGGGTTGACGCCGGTCAACGAGATCCTGGTGCAGGCCAGGTCGTTCGGCATCAAGACCTATGCTGCAGGCGACGCTGACGTCATCGCCGAGGCGTCGGCCGCGATGTTCAGCGGTCGCATCGCGGGGCGCGAGATTCTCAAGGACATGGGGCGAGACGTGCTCGTTCCGAAGGAGTGGAACGAAATCCTCTCGGTCCTGCGCGCGAAGCCAGGCGCTACCCACGCGTTCTCGGCGAGGCGCGGCGACGGTCCGGTGTACCCTGTGATTCGCTGCGTCCAGGAGATTCCATGCAACCCATGCACCGCCGTCTGCCCGGTGAACTCAATAAAGACGACCGACGGCTCGATGTGCGCGCTTCCTGAATTCTCCGGCCACTGCCTCGGGTGCACGCGCTGCGCGGCGATTTGCCCCGGGCTGGCGATAACGATAGTCGATCGCGGATACGATGCGAGTGGTGAACGCGCGCTCGCATACATCCCGTGGGAGCTGCCCGTCGGGACGCTGAAGCCAGGCGATGTGGTCGACACCGTCGCGCTCGAGGGCGAGCCCGTCGGCAAGGGCCGCGTCATCGCTATGAAGAGCTCGAAGTGGCAGAACCGCAGGACGATGGTCGCCATCGACGTTCCCGCCGGGGACGCGGACCTCGTCGCTGGGATAAGGCTCTTCCACGAGCCCGAGAAGAAGCCTGGAAAGGCGCCAGAACGCGCCGATGACGCTGGCACGATAATCTGCAGGTGCGAGCGGATAACGAAGGGCGAGATAGAGAGCTACATCCGCGAGACGGGCGTGCGCGACTTCAACGCGCTGAAGGCGGCGCTCCGCGTCGGGATGGGACCGTGCGGCGGAAAGACGTGCTCCGACCACGTGATGAGGATATTCAAGCAGGTCCTTGGCAGGGATGCAGTCATCGAGAAGCACGTCGAGAGGCCGTTCACCCAAGAGGTTCCGATGTCGGCTTTCGTCGGGGGTGACGAGGAATGACGCAGGCGCCGAAGGAGTACGACGCCATCGTCCTTGGCGCGGGCAGCGTCGGCGTCCCGATAGCGTACTTCCTCGCCAAGGAGGGGATGCGCGTGCTTTGCCTCGACCCTCTGGCCTCGCCGGGCCAGGGCCAGAACAAGGCGGCCATCGGCGGCGCCCGCGCGACGCACTCAGACCCGGCGAAGATTCTCATCTGCAAGGAGTCGCTGCGCATCTTCGGTTCCTGGGAGGAATCGACCGGTACGAGCATCGGCTGGAAGATGGGTGGCTACAGCTTCCCCGTCTACAGAGAGCAGGAGGAGAGCCTGCTCCAGTCGTTGCTCCCGACGCAGCGCAAGTTCAAGCTGGACATCGACTGGCTCGACGCCAAGGGCATCGAGAAAGCGATCACCGGAATCAATCCGAAAGGCCTGCGCGGCGGCACGTACTCGCCCGGCGACGGGCAGATTTCCCCGCTGCTGGCCATCGAATCGTTCGCGAACGAGGCGCGCAAGCTCGGGGCGGAGTTCAGGTATCGCGAGGCCGCCCAATCGCTTATAATCGAAGGCGACCCGGCCAAGGCCGTTGCGGGAGTGCGGACGGCTGCCGGCGAGTACCGGGCGCCAGTCGTCGTGAATGCCGCCGGGGCAGAAGCGACTGCGGTTTGCAGGATGGCCGGGGTCGACATCCCGGTGATGCCGGACAGCCACGAGGCCGGGATAACGTCGCCGGTGAAGCAGTTCCTCGCCCCGCTGGTCGTGGACATCAGACCCGGACCGGAAGGCCGGACGACGAACTTCTACTTCGGCCAGGTCGAGAGCGGCCAGATAATCTTCTGCTACACCCCGAAGCCGCTCTTCCCGGGGACGGACCGCTCCAGCACGTCCGAGTTCATGCCCGTCATAGCCAGGCGCTTGGTGAACCTCATCCCGCGCCTCAAAGGCTTGACGATACGCAGGCTCTGGCGCGGGCTCTACCCGATGACCCCAGACGGGACGGCCGTGATGGGAAAGGCGCCGGGCGTGGACGGCTTCTACCTGGCAATCGGGATGTGCGGCCAGGGGTTCATGATGGGGCCGGGCGTCGGGGCGAACATGGCGAGCCTCATAACCAAGGGCAAGCCCATCCTGGACGCTGAGACTTTCGCGCTGCTGAGCCCTTCCAGGGACTTCACGAAAGGCAAGGAGAAGCTGAAGTAGTCCCCACCCCATCATCGCCGCAGTAGTGTTCGACGAAGATATGGCCATTTGGGCTGGCGGTGTCACTTGGCGCGGGGGCGCCTCTTACCGGGCTTGAACTCGCCACGCCTCTCGGCCAGCGCGTCCCTCACCATCTTTATCGCGCAGAGGTCGCCGCACATCGAGCACACCTCGGACTCCGACGGCTTCCTGCGGTTCCTGACAGCACGCGCGTTCTCCGGGTCCAGCGAGCACTCGAACTGCGCGTCCCAGTCGAGCGCTTTTCGGGCTTTGGCCATCGCCATGTCGCGCTCGGCGCCGAGGCCGTGGGCCACGTCCGCCGCGTGCGCTGCGATGATGCTGGCAATCGTGCCCTCCTTGACGTCTTCGACCGTCGGGAGAGAGAGGTGCTCCGCTGGCGTCACGTAGCATAGGAAGTCGGCTCCGGCCATCGCTGCGATAGCTCCGCCGATTGCCCCGGTAATGTGGTCGTACCCAGGCGCGATGTCCGTGACCAGGGGTCCGAGGACGTAGAACGGCGCACCCTTGCATATCGCCTTCTCCAGCGCCACGTTCGCCGCAATCTGGTGCATCGGCACGTGGCCGGGTCCCTCGACCATCGCCTGGACTCCTGCTTCTCGGGCGCGCTCCACGCACTCGCCGAGGGTCATCAGCTCGCGTATCTGGGGGGCGTCGGTCGCGTCCGCGATGCATCCAGGCCTCATCCCGTCCCCGAGGCTCAACGTGAACTCGTGCTCCTTCGCCATCTCGAGCAGGTAATCGTAGTTGGCGTACAGCGGGTTTTCCTTCCCGTGGTGCAGTATCCAGGCCGTGAGGAACGAGCCGCCGCGGCTGACGACGTCGGTGATGCGGTGCGAGCGCCTTAGCGCCTCGACGCTTTCCAAAGTCACGCCCGTGTGGACCGTCATGAAGTCCACGCCGTCGCGGGCGTGCTTCTCGATTGCATTGAATAGAACGTCCTCCGTCATCTCGACGACGGCGCTTCGCCTGGCAGTCTCCATGCCGGCCTGGTAAATCGGGACCGTGCCTAAAGGAAGCCGGACTTCCTTCAGCACCCTCCTGCGTATGCGGTCGATGGAGCCGCCGGTGCTGAGGTCCATTATCGCGTCCGCGCCGAAATGGGCGGCCACGCGCGCCTTTTCCAGCTCCTCGTCGAGGTCGACGTGGTCCTTCGAAGTTCCTATGTTGACGTTTACCTTGACGCGCAGGCCTTCCCCGATGGCTCGCGGTTCGGGGGAATGGACCGGGTTGTACGGCAGGACTGCCCGACCGTTGGCTATCAGCTTGGCCAGGCGGTCGGGGGCGATTCCCTCGGCCTTCGCAGCCTCCGCGACGATTTTCGGCGCGCGCCTCGTGCACTCGTCCATCAAAGTCATCTTGGATGGCCAATGCGGGACGTGGTAGAAAATAGTATTGGCAGACCTCGCCTAGGATTCAATCGCACTCGTGCGTTGACTCCATCATGATTTTATTAGGGAAACCATTATATACAAGACCTAATTTACTCAAGTATATCTGGGGGAGATACTACGTCTCAGCACGCTCGTTCTCGCAGCAGCGCCAACATCGGTGGTGTCAAGGGATTCACCAACGGTGCTGGCCGCGGGATGACGAACGGGCTCGGGAAAGGGATGACCAACGGCGTCGGAAGAACCAACGGCATGACCAATGGAACCGGGCGCACCAACGGTCTCACTAACGGTTCGGGACGCGGACGCGCCAACGGCCTCACGAACGGCACTGGCCGGACGAACGGTTTCACCAATGGAAGGAGTCGAACCAACGGTCTTACGAACGGCATGGGGCGCACCAACGGCTTGACGAATGGTCTCGGCCGGACGAACGGCCTGACCAACGGCCAGGGCAGGACGAACGGCCTCACGAATGGCATGGGGCGCACGAACGGCCTTACGAACGGCCTCGGACGAACGAACGGCATGACCAACGGCTTCGGCCCCGGGCGATTCAACGACCAGGGCGCCGTCCATCCGAGGAAGCTGTCGTTGATTCTCATCATCGTCTTCGTCATCATAATGCCGGTCTCGCTCGGGTTACTGATTCAATCCCAGCCCGTCCCCGGCCAGGTTGCCACGATTGACGGCAAGTTCG
>DAIRED010000004.1:0-25137 GCA_036795795.1 Thermoplasmatota archaeon
CAGAGGTCGGCCAGCATGTCCTTGTTCGGACCGGCTCCGCCCTTCGAGGACATCGCCGTCATGGCGACCTTCCGAAGCATGACCTCGTCGGTCGGGCTGATCTTGATGCCCATGGTCTTGAGTATCTTGTGGGCCTCGGCCGCCGCCAGCGAGTAGCCGGCCGCGATAATCGTCGGGTGGACGTTCTGCTCAATCAGGAACTCCGCCTTCTTGAGAAGCTCGCCAGCGAGGACCACGGCGCTCGTCGTTCCGTCGCCGCACTCGTTGTCCTGGGTCTTGGCGACCTCGACGACCATCTTGGCCGCCGGGTGCTCGATGTCGATCTCCTTCAATATGGTCGCTCCGTCGTTCGTGATGACGACGTCGCCCATGCTGTCGACCAGCATCTTGTCCATCCCCCTCGGTCCGAGGGTCGAGCGCACCGCATCAGCGACCGCCTTGGCGGCGTTGATGTTGTTAAACTGGGCGCCCTTGCCCTTGTTCCTCTCCGTGCCCTCCCTGAGCACGATTATCGGCTGCTGTCCAGACATCATTGTTTCATACCTCCCCTTTCGGGTGTGAACGAACGATAGCAGTGCTTCTATAAAAGGGTTGCGGCAACGTTATTACGAAGCGCAACGCGAATCTCGGCAAACCTATTTGCACGCAGTCAGCAATCTCCCGCATATGTCCCACGCCATCCGCGCCGTCGCCGAGCTCATGGAAGTCGCTGCCCGCACGGCCCCCAAGGCCGCAGGGAAGGATTTCATTGAAATCGTAACCCTCTACGGCGTGGACGTCAAGCTCGTCGGCGAGCAGATGCTCCGCATGGCCGAGGAGCGAAACCAGCCGATGTTCGCCAGGGACGGGAATAACGTCCTCGCATCGGAGGCGCTCGTTCTCATCGGCGTGCGCGAGCACCCCGGCGTCGGCCTGAACTGCGCCGCCTGCGGCTTCAAATCGTGCGGCGGGATGGTCCAGGGTTCCGTCGAGACTGACTTTGCTGGCCCGAACTGCTCCATGCGCCTGCTCGACATGGGCATCGCCCTCGGCTCGGCCGTCAAGACCGCCAGCATGCACAACGTCGACAACAGGATAATGTACCGAGCTGGCGTGGCCGCGCGGCGCTTGGGGCTCATCAAGGCGTCGGCGGTGATGGGGATACCGCTGAGTGCGACAGGGAAGAGCATCTACTACGACAGGTGAGCGAACATCTCGTTTTTCGTCAGGCGATGCCGGGATTCTCCGCCTTCGCGACCTCAGCCAGCTTCTCGGCGCCCATCGTCTTCGCGAACTCCAGTATTTCTCGCGCTAGCCTGTCGGCCGTTGCCGAGTCCCCCACGCTTCTGCAAAATTGCGCGTAAGTTCTCTTTGCCTTTGCCATTGGGGACCCATCTTTTATTCTCCCGTGAATTTCTATGGCGTCCAGGAAGCTCGCGCGTGCCGGCGTGGCGTCCCCCATCGCCGCGCGCAAAAGGCCTGTCGCGCGGTAGTAGTCGGCCATGAGGCTCTCAGCCTTCATCTCCTCGGCGCTGGCCTTGACGGATGTCAGCAAATCATGCGCTTCGTCTAGACGCCCCTCGATAACGCATACCTCGGCCAACGATGCTCCGCAGAGCGACTGCATCAGACCGTCCCCGATGCGCTTTCCAATTTCGATGCCACGCTCCAGATACTTTCTAGCCTCGGAAATGCTGCCCGTCTGGATGCAGAGGTCTCCGAGGTTGGCGCAGGTCGTCCCGAGCCCCGGGAAGTCTCCTATCCTCTCGGCGAGGACCAGGCCTTCAGACAGGCAGGATGCGGCCTTCTCCGATTCGAGCATCTGGAGCCACATCAACCCGATGCCATTGAGGCTCGTGATCTGCCCCGTCTGGTCACCGATGCGTTTCCTGATTCCCAGAGACTCCTCGAAGAAGCGCACGGCACCGCGCGGATCCCCGCGGCTCTTGCTCACGATTCCGAGGTTCGTCGCCGTGATGGCAATCCCTCGGGCGTCGCCTATGGCGCGCTTTATCGCCAGCGCCTCGCGGTAGTGCTCGACGGCCTTTTCCCACACGCCGCGGTTGTGGTGGACCGCCCCGACGTTGTTGAGGCTGGACGCGAGCCCGACCAAATCACCCAATGCCCGCCTTCCCGACGCCGCGGCCTCCAGGTGGGGCAGCGCCTCATCGAACCGTCTCGTCTGGAGGTACAGGGTTCCGAGGTCGTGATGGGCGGATGCCAGCGATGCCGCGTCCCCGGAGCCACTGGCGATATCCATCTGGCGGAGCGCCCACGACTCCGCATCTTTCATCGTCCCGCGCTTCATGTTCACATGGTACATCACGTGGCACGCCTTCGTGAGCGCCGGGGACGGGCCAAGCGGCTCCAGCAATGAGAAAGCCTCGTTGCCGAGCGCGCAGCCCTCGGGCCATTTGGACTGCATGTTCCTTACATCGGCCATCTGGGTCAGCAGGACCCCACGCTCGATACCCTCGGAGCCTTCCTGGATGCCCTTGTATATCGCGAACGCGTCATCGTACTGTCCTGCGTTGCGCTCGCAGTCAGCCATCTCCATCGCTGCTTCCCGGCCGAGCGGGCCGTACCCCGCGGCGAGCCTGTAGAGCCTGGCAGCCTCCTCCATCGCGAATCGAACCATGGCGTCGTGGGCTGCGGCTGCCAACCGTTCCTGCGCCCGGGGGTCCCCAGCGCTGTGCAGGTGCAAGGCTATCTCAGAGAGCCGCCCGTCCAGGCCGCCCTTGACGAGGGCCTCGGCTGCCATCCTGTGCAGCTCGCGCCTCATTCCGACACCCAGCCGCTGGTAGGCGGCCTCCCGGACCTTGGCGTGGTCGAACCTGTACCCGGAGGCGGCGCTGCGGACGAGCCCTGTCCCGGATTCGATGGCATCCAGCCTTCCAGCCATGTCGAACCTTGAGCCGCCGGCGAGCGCCGTCAGAGGCTCCAGCGTGAACTCCTCTCCCAGGACCGCCGCGGCGGAGAGCAGTCGCGCGTCATCCGGCGCCATCCTGTCCAGTCTCCTGCCCACGATGTCCGCGACGCGCTCGGGCATCTCCAGCTCGTCGACGGCCTTGGCGAGCCTCCATTTGTTCTTCGCGTCGATGGCCAGCCCACCGCTCTCGGTCGTCAGTTTCAGCAGCTCGAGCGTGTAGAACGGGTTCCCGCCACCCTCTCGCTGCAACCTAGAGTAGAACGCTTCCTCGAGAGTCGAGCCGCCGAGTGCCGACTCGACGAGCTCGCGCGAGCCCTCGGCCCCGAATCTGCCCAGCTCGACGGTGGATACGACGCCCTCGCGGGACATCGTCTTTATTGCGCTTGCCAGGTGGTGCGGCCTCCCTTCGACCGGCGCCACGTCCTCGGGCCTGTAAGTGCCCAGCACCATCAACTTGGCCGAGGATGCGTTTCTGGCGAGATAGTGGACGAGCGAAACGGTCGTTGGGTCGGCCCACTGGAGGTCGTCCAGGTAGAGCACGATGGGCTTTTGAGCGGCCGCGCGGGAGAGCCCTCCGAGGATGCTGGACATCAGGCCGCCTTTTCTCAGGCCTGGGTCGTCGACCAGGTGCCGCCCACGGTATCTGCCGCTGCCAACCAGCGCCTCCAGCGCCGCCTTTACCGTCGCGGCCTCGGCGATGTCGCCAGTCCAGTTCGCCAGCGCCGGCGCGTGCTCGGACAGCAGCGCGTCCATCTCCACCAGGAGCGGCTCGTTCTCCCGACCCCTCGTTATAGACGCCAGGGTGAGGCTGCCACCCGTCCTCGCGGTTATCCTGAAATCCCCGTAGGCTATCGAGCCAAGCTGCGCATGGCCAGCCCCCAGCGGGGAGAGCGAATCCTTGGCGAAGTTCGATATCGCCTGCAGCATCCCGGAGAAGATGTCGGCGTCGATTCCGTCGCCGGACTTGGACGCGCTGGCAACGAGCACGCCCCCCGCGTCCAGCATATAGAGGCAGAGAAGCTCGGGCGGCGGCGTGTCGTCGAGGACGTGGCCGATTCCGAGCGAGACCAGCGCCTCACGGACCGGGTGCAGGGGCTCTAGCGTGCCTTCGACGCACCAGCCCCTCGCGACGGATGCTCCAGCTCCCTCCGCATAGGACAGGAACTCCTCGCAGAGCCTGCTCTTGCCGACCCCCGCCTCGCCTGCGACGAGGACGGCGCAACCCTTCCCAGCCAGGGTCCCCCCCAAGCGCGAAATTAGGACTGCCAGCTCGGCGCCCCTGCACACGAGCCCCGGCTTGAAAGAGGTCTCCAACATCCGCGCACCACCAAGGTCAAATCGCTCTCGGGCTCATATGCTTTACCGTCCCGCCAGTCGCCAGTCACCTGCGCCTGGTTTTTCGCGGTTCGACCATGTTCGCCTTCCTCTTCCCCAGCCTCGTCCCGTCCATCAGGTAAATTTCGGCGCCGTCCCTGTCGAGGCATTCGCCCTTGAACAGCGGCCCCAATATGTCCCGTCCCGCCTCGTTCACAGGCGTCCCTCCGCAGTAGGGGTGCAGCGCGGGCATCAGGACGAACCCATCCGGACGCCCCTCGTATTTGTCGCATTTCTTTGATTTTCCGCGCAACCAGCATTTCTCCGTCGCGCGGCGGCCGATGCCGTCGACGAACAGAGCCATGGGATGGGCGTGGGCGACGACCAGGGTATCAGATTCGAAAACATCCTCCGACGGCCAGGAATGGCCGTGGCAAAAACCATAGCCGCCGATTTTGAACCCCGACGCGGGGCGTATCTTCACCCACTCCGGCGCCAGGTAGTCCAGGCCTCCGTCGTGGTTTCCGCGCGCGATGTCCAGCCGCTCGAACTGCATCTCAAGCGTGCGGAAGAACCTCGGAACCTCGTACCGTTCCTGGTCCGACATCCGCGGCAGGTTGTGCTTCGCGTCCCCGACGATTACGAGCCTCGTCGCGCCGACCTCCTCGCCGATGGAGACCAGAAGACTGGCCATCGCCATCGTCTGCGACGGCACGTTGACGCCGCGCGAGCCTATCTCGTGCTCTATCCCGATGTGCAGGTCAGCGGCGACGAGGTACTTCTCGCCATCGTGCTCGAAGGTCAAAGCCGGGCGGCCGTGGACGGGCTCCATGATGTGGGAGGGAACGCGCGGATGCGAGAAATAGTTTGTGCGAAGGCCGCTTGGGACGACTAGGGAGTTCCGAGGTCCAACCAGACGACAATCTGGTCGTGCAGCGTCTCCCCGCATTGATCGAAGCCCGAGAAATGAATTCCTGCGCGAAAGTATTTTGGGCAGCGGCGGGTTTTGCCGCTGGGAGCACGATGACGAAAAACTATGCACAGTGGGCGAAGTACTACGATGCGATGGCCGACCCGGAGCTGGTGAAGCTGGAGATGCCGTTCCTGGAATGGGCCTTCCGCGAGCACGGGCGTGCGAAGACCCGCGATTTGCTGGACGTAGCGTGCGGCACTGGCCGCCACTCCATTCCATTCGCCGAGATTGGCTTGAGGGTGACCGGCGTCGACCTCAGTCCCGACATGCTCGCGATGGCCAGGAAGAAGGCGGAAGCCCTCAATCTGAAGGTCAGCTTCGGCGTCGCCGACATGAGGAAGCTACGTTTCGACGGGAAATTCGACGCGCTCGTTTGCATGAACTCGGCGTTCAACTACATGATGACGGACGACGACGCTGCAAGGGCAGCCAGGCGCTTCCACGCGGCGCTTAAGCCAGGCGGGGTCGCGGTCATCGATGTCATGAACTTCGTCAAGCTCATGCGGTCGTTTAAAAAGACTGAGGAGCGGAAGGGGGAAAAAGATGGAATCAGGTTCGAGTCGGTTATAAACCACTCCGTCGAGGACCTTCAGGCCATCTTCATACATGATGAGGTCGGCTCCTTCTGGACCAAAGGGAAGGAGACGAAAATCCACGAGATCCACAGGCTCAGGATGTTCAACTACAACGAGATGAAGAGGGTCCTCGCCAGCGCTGGCTTCAAGGAAGTCGTCTGCTACGGCCGATTCGACGACAGGAAACCTGCCATGAAGAACGCCAAGCGCCTGATATTCGTCTGCGTCAAGTAATCGCTATCGGCCAATTTTAGGGAGCTCCGCGACCTTCCCGAACATCAGAAGCTCCCCATCCGAAATCGCGGCGACGCTGAAACCGCCGAACGATTCCAGCATCGGCGACAGGGGCTCGGCGTCCCTGCTAGTCACGCTTCTACCGAACGAGATGGGGGAGAATGCCGGCAGAACGACCATGCGCTCCTTCGCGGAAAGTAGGAAACACGGCGCGCCAGCGCGCGCTCCCAGCTCGTCGCGCACGCGCAGCGACGGGTGCTCGTGGCCGATGGCCAGCCATCCCTTCGCGGGGCGGAGGGCCTTCGCGTGGCCGTGGGCGATTGTGAAAGGGCCGATTCTCATCGAGTCGCGCATCTCCAGGCCGCGCCTTGCCAGTATCGTCGATAAGAAGTTGTCGTGGTTCCCCCTCAGGACGACGGGCTCGCAGCGTCCTTTGAGGATGTCCAGCAGCGCGTTGACCTCGTCCCACTCCTGGCGACGGTTTCGCCCGAGGGAGTGTTTCAGGTCCCCTGCGAAGACGACTCTTTTCGGCGAGTGGCGCTTCAGGATGGCCTCGATGCGCTTCTCGATGGTCTTGTACTGGGTCGACGGAACGCCCGCGCCCTCGGCCCGCGCCTCAGCCTCATAGCCCAGGTGCAGGTCGGCGACGACGTACGTCTCCTCCTTCTCGAACCATAGGCCGCAATCGGCCGTCGCCGAGACGCCGGGGGTGATGGCTAGGGAGCGCACGCCCAGCCATCAGCCGGATGGTATATGGTGTTTGCGGAGCGCCTGCTGCGTCGCGGAATAAAAAAAAGGGGGAGATAATCGTGATTCCCCCGAGGGGCTGATTGAGGTTGAAGGGGCTCGCTTGGGTCTTTCTCCCTTCCTTTTCATGGCGATTAACAGGTTCTTCTGGACAGGTCCGCGCGGTCCTCCCACCCGGCGCTGTCCGGACATTTCCCCTTCCGGATGGCCCGGTTCTTTCAAACTTGGGCGCCTTTCAGCATCTCCCGCGCGTTTCGCATCCCCTGGCCCGGCCAAACTTTCCCCCGTGCCTTGCCTTTGCGAACCCCTTCAGCCTCTCCATCATCGTGAATTTTTTTTGGAGAAGCACAATCGTGGGTCCGGGATATAGGGATTTTTGAACTCGGTCTGTTACCTGCAAAAGGGTTAAGTATTATCAGGTTTGTTACCAATTCGGTGTTCAAATGTTCCTGCCAGGCAGCACTATGAAGGACGCGGTGTTCGAGTCCTTGCGCGAGGGGGAGATGTCGATAAGCAAGCTGCACAGGAGCCTGGGTGCTGAGGGCTACAAGGTGCACAGGCTCGTCCTCACGGGCTACCTCAAGGCGCTGGAGGACATGCGCGTCCTCAACGCGAAGGAGATCCCGCCTTCGAGGGTCTACGGGGTACCGACGGGCGGGGAGATGGGGCTGTACGAGACGGTCGGCGCTCTCGCGATGTCGACGTCGAAGGACCCGTCGGAGGCTTCAAAGCTTGCGGTCTACACCCTACAGAAGCTCTTCCGCAGGCCTGTCTTCCGGGAGGAACTGAGGCGCGCCGGTTTCGAGGATGAAATATCGGCCGAGAGGATAATCGGGGAGGAACGCAACGAGGTCAAGCGCGCCCTGGCCAAGAAGGGCCACGCGGTCCCGGATAGCGACCCGGCCTTCCGCGTGAGCCTCGCGGACGAGGGGCTCGAGGTCATGTGCCGAGAGGTGCTGGCCTCAGCGCTGTTATCGCGGTTCAAGGCCCATTCGCTCGTCATCGAGACGAAGCAGACGAAGCTGGGGTGATTACATGGGTAAGCGATGGCTTATTGAGAGGCGGAAGGACTACTACTACCGCAAGGCCAAGAAGGATAATTATCGGAGCCGCGCGGCCTACAAGCTCCAGCAGATACACGAGCGGTTCAACATCATCAAGCCAGGGAATGCCATCCTCGACCTTGGCGCGAACCCTGGCGGGTGGTCCCAGGTCGCGGCGGAGCTGGCGGGCGACGGGGGCTTCGTGGTCGCCATCGACATCAGGACGATGAAGGACTTACCTGGCGTTCTCTTCATACGCGGCGACGCGCGCAAGCCCGAAGTGATGGAGAAGGCCCGCGAGGCGCTGGCATTGAGCGGGCGCAAGTCCCTCGACGTCGTGGTATCGGACATGTCCCCGAACATCAGCGGCAACTACGGCATGGACCAGGCGCGCTCCGTCGAGCTCTGCGAGGCGGCGCTGGCGGTGTCGCACGAGCTCCTGCGCACCGGGGGAAAGCTCGTGATGAAGGTCTTCGAGGGGGACCTATTCAAGGAGCTGGTGGAGACAGTCAAAGCGCGCTTCTCGTACGTGCGCATCCACGGACCCAAGGCGTCGCGGGCGAGCAGTTCGGAGATATATATTGTGGCGAAGGGGTACCATCGGGTGCGCAAACCAGAGGTAGACGAACCATCCGAATGACCTCCCAGTAAAGGTTAAATGGTCACAAGTGCTCGAGGGTATGATGAGTAGGTGCGGGACTGTGGTGGAAGAAGGGCAACGCGGTAGGCAAAGACCCACGAGGGCAAGGAAATTCCTCGCGGCGTGGGTGTGCGCGGTGATGGTGGGCGCAATTTTCATCGGATTGGATTTGACATGGAGCAGAATTGTCGAGGGGAATGTGGTCGTGCACGACGGGAAGACGTATGTTACGCACACACCGATAAGGATTAATTCGAATGCGGAGTTCGCGACGATGGCTGTAAGTGAGGGATGGAACGGGAGTGGGACCGTAGGGGATCCGTGGATAATAGAAAATCTAAATATCAATGGTTTAGGTTCTGGCAATTGTGTTTACATAGGGAATGTCACCAATTATTATATTATCCAATATTGCTATTTTCATAATGCAAGTGGAAACTCGGGCGCCTATCATTATAATTCTGGTATCGTAATATATTATAGTCATAATGGCATACTCAAGAATAATACCATATCCTCCTGCACAAATCGTGGAATATATATTACATACTCGTCTGATTTTTTCATTTATGGTAATAAAATACAACTCAATAGCTATGGTGGCTTATATCTCTCTCATGATACATCAATCTCTATTGACACCAACCTAATTGTTAATAATGACATTGTTTGGTTTGATAGTTCGGGTATTAAATTAGACATTTCATCCTTTATCTCGATAACCAATAATAATATTACAAGAAGTTATTCTGGCATCCACATATATTATTCATCAAGTAATAAAATTATCAATAATAGTATTTCGAACATATACTACGGAGCAAATCAAATTGGTGGAATTTATTGTGTAGGTTCACAAGCGAATATTATAAAATTAAATAATATCAAAAATATCAATACTGGCATTTGGCTCAGAGACGGATCTGATTATAACTTTGTTTATTTCAATTATATTAAGATTGAACACTTTCAAAAGATTGGAATTTGTGTAGACTTCAGCTCCTATGACACTTTTTGGGGGAATACTCTAATCGCTGGCGGAATTTCATTATGTGACGATCTACCCTATTGGGGGTCTGTATCATTATTTAATACCCATATAATTACCATTAATAACACGGTCAATGGGAAACCGATATATTATATGAAAAATATTGTTGGAGGAAAAATACCTAGCGACGGTGGTCAAGTTATTCTCGCCAATTCAAGGAACATGGTTATTGAGAATTTAACCATCATTGATGCCGTGTTTCTTCCCATACAATTGTACTTCTCGGATTATAATATAATTCAAAATAATACAGTAAATTGGGTTAATGTTGTCCTTGACGGATGTGGAATATCCCTGTATTCTTCCGATAATAACCAAATAGTCAATAACACAATTCTTGACTATAGTAATTGTATCTGGATTTCCTCCTCTAGTTATAATATGGTGTTCCGTAATCAATTGGCGACAGATCAATGTTGCATTCAAATGGGGTACGATAGCACCAGCAATGAATTCTGCTATAACACATTTGCAGGGAGTAATTGTGCCGTTATAATTTTCGGTTCAGATAATAATCTATTTTTTCATAATTATTTTATAAACAATACAGATGGTTATTACATACAATTTGATGCTTATGGCAACATGTTCCATAATGGTTATCCCATAGGTGGCAACTTTTGGTCTAATTATGTCGGGGTAGATAGTAATCATGGAATTAATCAAGATATACCAGGCGAGGACGGAATTGGCGACACACCATTGGGATTAGACCGCTATCCATTAATGCCATCGAATACGCAGTTGCCATTCATCGATTTAATTTCCCCGGCGAATAACTCCCTCATCAATCCGAATACAGTGGTCGACTTATCAATATGGGAGAGGAGTTTGGAGGATCTGGACGTAGATTACTCATTAAATGGTGCGCCTGCCCAATCCCTATCGTACCCATATGATATTTCCGTTGTATCTTGGCCCGATGGCGACAATACGATATACGTCTCCGCATTTGATGAAAAAGGGAAAAGTGCATTCCGGTTTTTTAATTTTAGCAAGGATTCATTTATCCCGACAATAATATTAAACAGCCCAATGAATAATTCAGTAATATTACCTGGAACAATTATCGATTTCGATATTTTCGACAATAATTTAAAATCTGTGCGATATTGGAAAAACGGTGTCGTATTCAATAACTTCAATCCCCCCTACAATATCTCAACAAGTAGCTGGACGGACAATATCTACCAAATCATGGTGTATGCAAACGATACGCACGGCAATGAAATTATACGCCAATTTTATTTCACGATAGACTCATTGGCCCCCACAGTGAATGTTAACTCACCCAGCAACAATTCCGTAATTACATCTGGCACCATACTTGACATTTTTGTTTTCGATCAGAATCTACAGAGTGTAAATTATTCAATTAATAATGGTGTCGCCAATAATATGCTTCCCCCTTATGATGTAGATACAAGTGGCTGGTTGGATGGGGTATATCTAATAAAAATTCAAGCGATGGATGTCGTAGGACATAGCACTACAACATTTCTCCAGGTATTTTTGGATTCGAGTCCACCAACAATCACATTGAATTCTCCAAGTAATAATTCAATGATTCGTGATGGGCGACCAATAGACCTATCAGTCAATGATGAGCATTTGAATGTTGTAACCTGCTCGATTAATGGTGGGCCAACATTCAACTTATTTCCGCCATATGACATAAATACAATTACTTGGGGGGATGGCAATTATTCTATTACAGTTGATGCTGTTGATGTGGTAAATAATGGTATAACGAAGGTGTTCTCATTTACGGTCAATGCTGAACCAACGATTTCATTAATCGCGCCAAATAACAATGCAATAATATCTCCTGGCTGCATACTAGATTTCATCATCATAGACGAACAATTAATTAATGCGAGTTTTTCAGTAAATGGCAACTCATTCCAAGTATTCGTAGAGCCATACGATATCAACACCACAAATTGGACAGATGGATTATATTCAATTACAATTAGGGCTAGAGATGGGTTTGGAGAAGTAATGAAAATCTATTATTTCACCATAGATTCATTAAAAGCCGATTCAAACATTAATCCGATTATCAATTACTGGCGGTCACATTCTCCGACGATATTAGATGCAACAGCCAATGATATAAACGGTGTGGCGAACGTTACTCTCTGGTACCGGTTCAGTGCCGACAATACCACCTGGGGGTCATGGACGGCTTTCGGCATCGTTGAGGTAAGCCCTTGGCAGTGGAACTTCGCCTTCCCGCATGGCGACGGGTACTACGAGTTCTACAGCATCTCCAATGACACCGCTGGGAACATGGAACTCACGCCGGGAAGCGCGGACGCCAGGTGCGCATACGATGCCACAGCGCCGGGCGCTGACGCGGGCTCAGACATGGCAGCGGTTGAAGGTTCTATTGTGGTGTTCAACGCCTCTGCCAGCACCGACAACATCGGCATCACGAACTATACTTGGGTATTCAACTATAGTGGTTCGACGATTACATTGTACGGCGTTTGCCCGAGTTTCAATTTCACCCTGGCTGGGAATTACACCGTGACGCTCACAGTGCGCGACGCTGCCTGGAATAGCGATTCGGACACAATGACGGTCTTAGTTACGTCTACCCCTCCCCCGGATTCCGACGGGGATGGAGTCCCTGACGACGAGGACGTATTCCCGGATAATCCTGACGAATGGGAGGACACCGACGGCGATGGCGTTGGGGACAAATCAGATGCGTTCCCAGATGACCCCGACGAATGGGCTGACACGGATGGCGATGGCGCTGGCGACACAGCGGATGCCTTCCCAGACGACCCAACGGAGTGGGCCGACACCGACGGGGATGGCATCGGCGACAACTCGGATACCAACGAGCCCGACAATCCTGCGCCCGATGACGCGGTCTGGGTGAAATACTGGTGGATAATCGTGCTCGTGGTCGCGTCGATTGTATTAATGCTCTTTTTCATCTCAAGGAAAAGCAATGTTAAGCCCGCTAGTGCCGCCCCGAAACCCGTGGAATGCCCCGGCTGCGGCTTCACAATAGAGGCGGGGAAGGAGTGCCCATTCTGCGCGGACGATAAAGCGAAGGTTACGGCCACAACCCCTCCTCAGACTAAGGCACCTATTGCCAAACCGCTTCAGAGGGCGGCTCCTATGCAATCCAGGCCGCAAGTTGTACCGGCCAAACCATCGGCAGCGCCCGCAACACAAAAGGCGCCAAGCGCTCAAGCAGTCCCGAAGTCGACACTATCCGATGCAGAGATGATTTCCCGTATCGAGAAAGCCTATAAAGAAGGCAAGATGAGCAAGGCGCAATACGACAAGAACATGGCGCGTTTCAGGCAGTGATCACGCCTTCGCCGACAGCGCCCTCGCCCTCTGCAAGCACCTCACGGCCTCGTCGCGGTTCCCGAGCTGCACCAGTATCCTGCCCTTGTTCACCCACGCGGTCGCGTACTTGGGGCGCAGGCGTATCGCCTCGTCCTCGCAGAGCTTCGCCTCCCCGAGGTTGCCCTGGCGCGCGAGCGCGATGGCCTTGTTGTTCCAAGCGACGGCGTACGACGGCCGGGACTTCAGCGCCTCGTCGTAGCACTCCAGCGCCTCGTCGATTTTACCGACCCTGAACAGGAGGTCGCCCTTGTTGCAGTGCGCTATCTCGCTTCGCGGGTTGAGCTTGAGAGCCATGTTGTGGGCGCGGAGCGCGTCGCCGTACATTCCCAGGCGCTTGAGGGCCACGCCCTTGCTGGTCCACGCTGCCGACGGCCTGGAGTCGATGTGGATGGCGCGCTCGTAGCGCTCCAGCGCCTCTCGGAACTTTCCGTCCTTGAGGAGCCTGTCGCCCTCGGCGACCGCCGATATGGAAATCCTGAACAGCATGAAGCTGGCGACCATCCCCCCGGCCGCGATGCCGGCCAGGATTCCGACGTTGAGCGCGCTCAGGTTTGACCAGCTGTACATGCCTAGCGCGGCGAAAGCCACAATCATCGCTCCTATTGTCCCCCAGACGACGATGTCGACGTACTTGGAACCGAAAAGATGGACCTTGGGCAGGTCGCCCTCCGACGCGTCGAGCTCGACCGCGTCTTCCTCGTCGGCGAATGCGGCGCCTCGTGCGCGGGCGGATGGACGCCTGGCAGGAGCGGCTTCGACTTGAGGCTCCTCCGCGACCTCTTGCTGCTCTGCCTGCGGTTCGATTTCCGGCTCCGGCGCGACCTCTCGCGGCGGTTCCGGCGGTGTCGCCCTGGGCGCCGGCGCGCGAGAGGGCTGGACGGGTTTATCCTCCGGGGTCGATTCTTCAATGGCGTCGGAGAGCTTGTCGAGCTCGCTCTCCAGGTCCTGCGCGAAGGGCTCGTCCGCCGTGACCGACGGCTCAATCTGGTTCTCGACGAACTCAGAGCCGCAGGACGGGCAGCTCGCAGAGTTGGGGGGAACAGGCTTGCCGCACATCGGGCAGTCGAACGTCTCCTCTGAGGCGAGAACCAGTGAATCCAACAAATCGTCTATGTTGTCCTGGTCCTTCTCTCGGCTCTGCTCCGATTCGATGAGGCCCTTCAGGAGCTCGTCCACCTCTCCACTCTGCTTCTTCGGAGGGGCGACCAGCGAGATGCCGCACGCCTTGCACGCCTTTGCCCCGGGCGGGTTCGCCGCGCCGCAGACCTTGCAAGGAACGCTGGAGTTGGAAGCCATGCTGGAACGATGATTTATATATCCTCATATAAAGCTATCGCACCGGTGGCGAGCCCAAAGGTTAAATATGAAATAAGATTTCGACTCTTTAGGTATAAGCATGAAGCTCTATCTCAAGCTGTACTTCTCGAGCGAGGGGAAGAACCCGCTGGACGTCATAAGGGACGTCGAAGGCGTCGGTTTCGGACCCGTCGTCGGGGACTACGACTTCGTCGCGGAGTTCAAGACGCCGGAGGAATACGGCCACATAATAAAGAGCCTCCACATGTCCCTCAAGGGAAGCGGCGTCCAGTACACTCTCAACACGAAGAAGATCTGAAGTCGTCGATTATCCTGGCATGGTCGAAGGCCATCTCGGTTGGTAACTTGTCCAGCGGCAGCCATTCCGCTGCGGCCGCGTCGTCCCCGCCTTTGGCCTCTCCGTGGCCGTAACGCATCACGAACACGACGCTGGCCGTGTGCCCGCGCGGGTCCCGGCCCGGCTCGGAGTAGACGCCGTGCAGGCGCTCCACGACGGCGACGATTTCCGTTTCTTCCATCAGCTCCCTGGCGGCTGCGGCCTCGACTGTCTCGCCATCCTCGACGAATCCGCCAGGCAGGGCGTAGCTGCCTTCGAACGGCGGTCTCCCTCGCTTCACCAGCAGGATTTTTCCGTCGCGCACGACGATAGCATCTACGGTAAGCCGCGGTCCGCGGTGCCCCGGCCTCGCGTCCCGTCCAGCGCTCTCGTTATTCGCCAAGGCTCACTTCACCATCGGCAGATTGAGCTTCTTCTTCTTCGCGGTCTCGATTGCCAGCTCGTAGCCCGCGTCCGCGTGCCTCATCACGCCCGTCGCCGGGTCGTTCCAGAGGACTCGCTTTATTCTCTCTGCTGCCTCGGGCGTTCCGTCGCAAACGATGACGACTCCCGCATGCTGGCTGTAGCCCATCCCGACGCCGCCGCCGTGGTGGAACGACACCCAGGTCGCGCCTCCGGCGGTGTTCAAGAGCGCGTTCAGCAGCGGCCAGTCCGAGACGGCATCGGAGCCATCGCGCATCGATTCGGTCTCGCGGTTCGGGCTCGCCACGGAGCCGCAGTCCAGGTGGTCGCGGCCGATGACTATCGGCCCCTTGAGCTCTCCGCTGGCGACCATCTCGTTGAAGGCCAGGCCCGCGAGGTGGCGCTCGCCCAGGCCGAGCCAGCATATCCGCGCCGGAAGGCCCTGGAATTTGATTCTCTCTCTCGCCATCTCGAGCCAGTGGTGGAGCTGCCTGTCTTTCGGGAAGAGCTCCTTGACCTTGGCGTCTGTCTTGTAGATGTCCTTCGGGTCTCCCGACAGCGCGGCCCAGCGGAACGGCCCGCGCCCCGTGCAGAACTGCGGGCGGATGTACGCCGGGACGAAGCCAGGGAAGTCGAAAGCGTCCTTGACGCCTTCGTCGAAGGCGACCTGGCGGATGTTGTTGCCGTAGTCAACGCACGGGATGCCGGCCTTCTTGAAATCGAGGATGGCGCGCACGTGCTTCGCGATGGACTTCCTGGCCTCACGCTCCACGAGCTTTGGATTTCTCTTCATCTCCGAATCCCACTTCGCGACAGTCCATCCGGCGGGCAGATACCCAATGCGCGGGTCGTGGGCGCTCGTCTGGTCCGTGACCAGGCCGGGCTTTACCTTGCGCTTCACGAGCTCCGGCAGGATTTCGGCGGCGTTGCCCAGCAGGCCAATCGACATGGGCTTCCGGGCTTTGCCAGCCTTTTCTATGAGCCTCAAGGCGTCGTCCAAATCCTTCGCCTGGACGTCCAGGTATTTTGTCTGGAGGCGCTTGTCGATTCGCTCCTGGCGGCACTCTATCGCTAGCATGGATGCGCCTGCCATCGTCGCGGCCAGCGGCTGCGCTCCGCCCATTCCCCCGAGCCCGGCGGTGAGAATCCAGCGCCCGGACCAGCTGCCCTTGTAGTGCTGCCTCGCGGCCTCAGCGAACGTCTCGTACGTGCCCTGGACGATGCCCTGGCTCCCGATGTAAATCCACGAGCCGGCCGTCATCTGGCCGTACATCATCAGGCCCTTCCTGTCGAGCTCGTTGAAGTGCTCCCAGGTCGCCCACTTCGGGACGAGGTTGGAGTTGGCGATTAGCACTCTTGGCGCGTCGGCATGGGTCTTGAAGACGCCGACTGGCTTCCCCGACTGCACCAAAAGCGTCTCGTCGTTTCCGAGCGCCTTCAGCGCCTTCACGATGGCGTCGAAGCAGTCCCAGTTGCGCGCGGCCTTTCCGATGCCCCCGTACACGACGAGCTCGTCGGGCTTCTCTGCGACCTCGGGGTCGAGGTTGTTCATCAGCATCCGCAGCGCGGCTTCCTGCTGCCAGCCCTTGCAGGAGAGCTTGGAGCCGCGGGGGGCGCGAATCGTTCGGGGCATTTGGACACCGAGGCATAAAAAGGGTCGGTGGCTAATAAACGTTACAATACGAAAGGTTGATATCCGGCCTATCGAATCCCCCGTGCGGTGAGTGGGTTGACAAGGCTCTGGGCTGGCTTCGTGGCGGCAATTGTCGTGGCGAGTGCGCTAGTGGCAATCGTTTCGGGTCTGAATCCCGCCGCGCCAATATATCAAACCAAATGTATGGAGCTGCCTCAGGCTAGTGCATTGACATCGAGGGTGCCGATATACATTGACGGAAACGCGGATTTTAATGCCGCGCATGGAGTGACTGGGGGTATTGGCACACAAGTCAACCCATGGGTAATCGAGAACTACGACATTGACGGTATTGGATATGGATATTGCTTCGATATCAGGAACACGACGGAATTTTTCGTAGTGAGAAACTGCAGTTTTCATGGTGCCACCGAAAATTTCCAATCACTATCTGGAGTGGGCATTGTACTTAAAAATGTTACAAATGGCATTATTTCCAATAACAACGCGTCGATGAACGGGGGATATGGCATAAGCCTTGAATTCTCAAAAAACAACAGTGTTTCCAACAATACAGCGTCTAGGAATGGTGACGATGGCATTGAACTGTTTTTCTCAGATGGCAATGTTATTTCCCACAACACCTTGTCATTAAATGCACCTCATGGATTAGTTCTGTCTTCATCAAATAATAACGTAGTTCATAACAACACAATTTCAAATCATAACGTTGATGGCATATCAATTTGGAGTTCGATTAACAATACAATTTCAAAAAATAAAATGGAGAATGATATTGTTAATTTTGGAGGAAACCTGCCATCATATTGGACGATGCACAATGTCGGAACTTCTAATACAGTCAATGGGCGGCCAATATACTATTTTAAAAACCAGAATGTCGGAACAGTTCTGCCTGGAGCTGGCGAGATATTACTTGCGAATTGTTCAAATTTTGTGGTGGAAGATCAGAATGTAAGCAATGGAGCCATCGGTATTATTCTAGGGTTCTCTACGAACAATCTTGTGAAAAACAATGCAGCATATGATAATATAAAATTCATTAACATGTTCTCATCCTCCAGCAATACAATAGCCAATAATGTTGTACAAAGCAACGATTATGGTTTTTACCTTGAAAACTCTAATGACAACCACATTATAGGCAATATCGTTTCACGCAATTTCGTTGGATTCACATATTACTCGTCTAGTAACAATTCCATCTCGAATAACACAATGCTCAGGAATATAAACGGTGGCATGTCATTTTGTAGCAATTCAAACAACAACAGTATTTACCATAATAATTTCATAAATAACAATAATACTTACTCTATTAGTCAAGCTTATGATTACGGCCACAATTATTGGGATGCAGCGTACACCATCGGTGGCAACTACTGGAGTGATTATTCGGGTATTGATGTATTCTCGGGATCCAGCCAGAATCTTCCAGGGTCGGATGGAATCGGAGATACACCCTACACGAATATATCTGGCAACATTGGTGAAATGGATAATTATCCATTGATGGTTCCGATGGATTCAGAAGCTCCTAATGCAAATGCTGGGCTGAACCAGACAGTATTTGCGGGCTCATTGGTGCAATTCAACGGTTCTGCAAGCACAGACAACATAGGCATTGCGAACTATTCATGGACGTTCAACGTAAGTTCTGGGGATGTAATCATCTATGGTGTTTTAACAGCTTACAATTTCATGATTCCAGGTATTCACTCAGTCATTCTTAACGTAACTGACCTGACAGGTAATTGGGGCACGGATAATATCACAATCACTGTACTGGACATGACACCGCCTACAGCGAATGCGGGCACAGACCAGTCAATCGACGAAGGAAATATTGCGATATTCAACGGTTCTGAAAGCACAGACAATGTTGATATCGTCAATTATTCTTGGTCATTCAACGATGGCATCGACAACGTTTCCTTGTATGGTATCTCATCGTCCCATACCTTTTCACTGCCCGGTATCTACTCGGTGAGCCTCAACGTCACCGACGCGGCTGATAATTGGGACATGGACTCCATGATTATAACCGTCCTGGACATAACGAGTCCCACGGCAAACGCTGGTCCCGACCAGATAGTCAACGAAAGTGCTATGGCTACTTTCGATGGCTCGGCCAGCACTGACAACATAGGCATAGTCAATTATACGTGGGATTTCACACACAACGCCTCGCAGCTCAGCCTCTATAATGTGGGTCCGACGTTCCAGTTCTGGGCGCCCGGAAACTACACCGTTACTTTGACGGTTAAAGATGCGGCGGGCAATTCTCAGACAGACGCCCTCGTCGTCAACGTCGTTGCGAACGACGTCGTTGAGAACGAAGTTCCGCCAGTTGATAATGTATTCGCAAATTACTGGTGGGTTATCGCGATAATTGTTGTCGTTCTTGCTGTCGCACTGATTTACTACCTCAAGATGCGCGGTCCAAAGCAATCGCCTGGCAACAAGACTGAGGCAGTCGAAGATAGGCGCCCATGAGAGATTATTAAATGTGATATGGGTTAAATTAGATCGATTGCTTTCTCCGGACAAACTTCATGACAGCAATAGCACCGTATGCACTTCTTGTAGTCCATGATTGCGATGCGCTTGCCCGACTTTGGCTTGATTTCGATGCACTGCTTCGGGCACATCCGGACGCATTCGCCGCACGCCACGCAGCGCTCCAGGCTCGGGACCGGTCGGCGCATCCAGCGCTTCAGCATGAACTCCGGCGCCGCTGCGGGAAGATTGCTGACCTTCGCCCCGTCCCACCTGAACCGCACGTCCGCGAAATCTGCCAGGGGTGCGCCGACGACGTCGACGTCCTGGATTTTTCCCGTCGAGAGCCCCCGCGCGACGGCGTTCGATATCGCCGGGACTGACATCGGGTCCATCTTCACCAGCGTCGTCGCCGCGACGTCCATCGCCACCACGTCGGCCGAGGCCAGTATCGCCCCGGCGTGCTTCGGGTCGCCGCCCGACGGGCCTGCGCCCTCCATCCCGACCACGCCGTCCATGATGACCAGCGCCGGCTTGGCCCACATCGCAACGTCGAGCAGCATCTCGGAGAAGTCCTTCGGGTCCGGCAGCTTCGCGTGGTAGGCCGCCTTGACGTATCCAGGCACGAGCCCGTAGTGAATCTTGATTGCGCCGGTGAACGTGGTGAACGAGTGCGTCTTGAGCTTCGGAAGGGAGACGATTTTATCCACCTTCGTCGCCACGCCGATGACCTCCAGGCTCTTCACCAGCTTGCCGCCCGGGTTAGGCACGCGCGCGGTCGAGACGTCCATGTTCAGTTCGGCGCGGGTTCCCTTTATCGCCTCGTAGAGCCCCGCATTCCTGTAGTGCTTCTCAAGCCTGGCCTGGTTGAACCCCATCGCGGGGCTGTCGCCGACGACGACCTTCGCGCCGGCCGATTCGAGGAGCTGGATTGCGGCCCTCACGACCGCCGGGTGCGTCGTCACAGCGTCGTCTGGCGCCTTCGCCATCAGCAGGTTGACCTTCAGGAGCACGCGGTCCCCTGGCGAGACGAACTTGGCGATTCCCCCTAGGGCATCGACGGCCTCCTTGACGGCCAGCTGGACCTCTGCGGGCTCGTAGGAGCGGCACTTGGCGATGGCGACGCGCGGCTTGGCCATGAAACCCCGATTCGCGAAGGGCGGTAAAAGGATTGCCGCTGAAACGAGGCAGCGAGGCCACAACAATCATTTACGACCGAGGCGATGGGGGACCGATGAAGCGCATCCGCCTCGAAATCGCACTCCAGAAGCGCCGGCCGTTCCCGAAGCCGGACGCCTCGCTGGAGCAGTACCTCACCCCCGCGCCACTCGCCGCGGCTCTGCTCTACTGGGCGCTGGCCGAGGGCGACGTCCAGGGGCAGGGCGTCCTGGACCTGGGGTGCGGGACCGGGATTTTCACCGTCGGCGCGGCCCTGCTGGGCGCGTCCGAATCCGTTGGTATAGACATCGACAGCGCCGCGCTGAAAGCCGCGCGGGAGTTTGCGCGAGAGGCGGGCGCGGGCGTGGATTTCGTTCGAGCGGACGCGAAGGCACTGCCGTTGAAAACGCGCTTCGACACGCTGATAATGAACCCGCCGTTCGGGAGCCAGAACCTGCACGCCGACCGCCCGTTCGTCGAGGCCGCTGTAAAACACGCGCGCGTCATCTACTCCATCCATCTAGCGAGCACCGAACCGTTCGTCCGCAAGCTCTACGGCAGGCTAGGCGCCGCCGTCCTCGGCTCGAAAACCTATAAATTCGAGATACCGCATACCTATCAATTCCACAGGCGCGAAAACGAGGAAATCGAAGTTGTAGCGCTCAGGGTGGGGATGGTGCAGGATGGGGCAACAGGGTAAGGTCGCGACGCCAGGGGAGGACATAGCGGCCTCGGAGGAGTTCGCGGCGGGCGACGGAGCATACGAGCGGGATGGTAGAATTTTCGCTGCGGTCGCAGGGAGCGTCATCCTCGACAGGAGCGCGATGGTGGCGAGCGTGAGGGCGCGCAACCCGCCGAAGGCGTTCGCCGCCGGCGACGTCGTTCTGGGCGAGGTCACCGACGTGCGCGGCACGATGGTGAACCTGCAGCACGTGGTCCCGGAGGCGGGGGGCAGGAAGCCGACGGGCGGCGACGCCGGAACCATTCACATTTCAAAGGTCTCGGAAGGCCGGACCGACGACATCAGGGAGCTCTTCAGGCTCGGAGACGTCGTGAGGGCCAAGGTCGTCCAGTCGAAGCCGTCGTTGCAGCTCACGACCGCGGGTGCGGAATTGGGCGTGGTCAAAGCCCTATGCACGCGCTGCAGGGCGCCGCTGCAGCTCGCCAAGGGTGAGCTGAGGTGCGACGCCTGCGAGCGGACCGAGTACAGAAAGGTCGCGAAGGGATACAGCTCCCCGAGATACTTCGAGGGATAGGATGCGTTCGCGTCTGGTCAAGAGGCTCTGCGAGAAGGGCGTGCTCATCGAGCCGTCGGCTTTGAGATTGCTGCTCGCGGAGCGGGAACCGGAGGCCGCGCTGGACAGGCTTTTGGCGTCGTCGCCCCAGAAACCGCTGCTGATAACGGCGGACGAGGTCCGCAGGATGCTGGGGAACGACGGCGCGCTGGCAGAGGCCAAGCCAGACGCCCCCGCCCCGCCGCCCGCCAGCCCCGACGAGGAGGAGCCAGATGTCGGAGCCACGCGCGTCCCGAAGTCGTGCGAGACCGCAATCTACACGACGGACCTGGAGTGCGTTTCGACCGACCAGGCGACGGTCCATTCCGAATCGCCAGCGCCGCCGTCCGACGTCGACGCGCTCGACACCGGCGCTCCGCTGGTCCAGGCCAAGGTAGCGGAGAACGGGGAGGGAGAGACGGATGTCGTGGAGAATCCAGCAGCGAAACCAGATGCCCCCCCTCCACCGCGTCGGACGGGAATGGGGGACCGCCCGATTGCCAAGGGCTACGACGCCGACGTCGCGGTCATACAGGAGGTCACCGACGAGAGCCGGTGCACCGGCCAGGCGAGCGATTTCATCGCCTACTTCGACGACAGGCTGAAGTCCATCGCGAGGATACTCAGGCAGAGGCCGGAGATGGGGGGCGCGGTCAAGGTCCACGACGTTCTGAGCTTCGACGCCCGCGAGGCCAGGGTCATCTGCATGGTGAGCGAGGTCGCCCGCCCGCAGGACAAGCGCGTGCGCGGCGCCTGGCTGACCGTCGAGGACGACACCGGCTCGATGCGCGTGTGGCTCCCCGACGACGGGGGCTTCGCCGACCAGCACGTCCTCAGGGACGAGGTCGTTGGAATCGTGGGCAAGGTCCAGAGGCCCAAGGGGGAGCGAGCCGGGAGGGACCGGTCGAACTACATCGTCGCGCAGCGCGTCGTCAGGCCCGAGCTGGCCGGCCCGCGCACCCAGCGGCGGTCCGAGAACCCGCTGACGATGGCGTGCGCCGGAGACCTCCACGTCGGCAGCAGCCACTTCCTCCCGAAGCCGTGGGAGCGCGCCGTGGCGTGGCTCAAGTCCGGGGACGCTGACGCGGGGCGGGTCAAGTACCTGCTGATGCCCGGCGACCTGGTGGATGGGATAGGGATATACCCCGACCAGATTGATGAGCTGGAAATCGACGATGTCTATCTGCAGTACGAGCGGCTCGCACGCATGCTGGAAGAAATCCCGGACCACATCTCTCTGATAATCCTCCCAGGCAACCACGACGCCCAGCGCCTCAGCGAGCCGCAGCCGGCGTTCCCGGAGAAAGTGAGAAAAATCGTCGGCTCGCGCCCCGTCTACGTCGGCAACCCGAGCTACCTGATGGTCGACGGCGTTCGAGTGCTGGCCTACCACGGGCGCGGCTTCGACGACCTCGCGGGGAACCTCGGCTCCATCGGATACCAGCAGCCAATGCTCCTGATGCAGGAGATGCTGAAGCGCAGACACATGTCCCCGATATACGGCGGAAAGAACCAGCTGGCACCCGAGCGCCGCGACTACATGGTGATAAACCCGATTCCGGACATCTTCGTGACGGGCCACGTTCACGGCGCGGGGATACAGGATTACAAGGGCGTTGTCATAGCGAACTCGTCCACCTACCAGGCCGAGACGCCGTTCCAGGCGTCGCACAACTTCAACCCCGAGCCAGGCAAGGTCCCGTGGGTCAGGCTGGATACCTTCGAATTCGGGATGAAGGATTTCGCCTGAGAGTGCCATCGGGTTCCACCTCGCCGGAGCACACGCGCGTCGCGGAGATGGGCCTACCGTCGCTCGCGTTCACTGTGGCGATGGCCAGTATCTTCAGCGGTCGGAGGTTGTTCGCCTCGCGCATCTCGTTTATCCGGCGCGCCCCGTCGAGTGTTTCCTCGGAGACGACGATGGCGTCGAAATCTCCGGTGATGGCGGGACCGGCTTCATCCGGAATCTCAGAAATCTCGTACGGCTTCCCGCCGGCGAGCCGGTCGCACGCCGCTGCGAGGGCCTCCCTTCGCGCGTGGAAGTTCGGCACGTCGTGGCACTTTCCGTGCGCCATCTCGTCCGAGGTCAGGCCGATGAAAACCTCATCGCCGACGTCGAATGCCATCGCCAGCAGCGCCTCGTGGCCGACATGGAGATGGCTGAACGTTCCGCCTACGCATACCTTCATGACGGGGGGAAAGCACTCCCGCCATAAGGATTTGGCGCACCGAAAGGGTGATTAACGCCCCGGGCGATTGGGGCGCATGAAGGCCCTCGTCGTGTATTATTCCCGAACGGGGATGACGAAGATTGTGGCCGAGACGATACGGGCGCTGCTCCAGTGCGACTCCGAGGAACTGAAGGACACCGCCAAGCGCGGCGGGATTATGGGCTACATGCGCGCGGGACGAAGCGTCATGAAGGGCGAGACGACATCGCTGGAGCCGACCACCCACGATCCGGCCGACTACGACATCGTCGTCGTGGGCACGCCGGTCTGGGTGTACACGATGTCCACCCCTGTCAAGGCATGGCTGGCGCAGAACGAGCAAAAGATAAAGAAAATCGCCCTCTTCTGCACCAACGGCGGCAACCCCGGCCACGTCTTCGAGGACATGGAGGCCGCCTGCGGCGAGATCGCGGCGGCGAAGCTCTCGGTAACCGCAAGGCAGGCCCGCAGGGCGGAGCACATCGAAGAGACGACGGCGTTCGTCAGGACTATACAGACGGTTTAAGTCCCCTGGTTTTCCAGCATCGTTGGGTAGGACATCTGGCACCTCATACGAAATCTATTTATATATTGAACCGGTCTAACGATGTACATCGGCGTTGCTGGAAAGCGCGCCTGTTCGGAGGAAAAAACATGAAAATTGGGAACTTGCTTGCGATTGCAATCGTAGGCGCATTGATGGCATCGGGACTCGCTGGATTCACGGCGAAGGCCGACGTCGCCAACGAGGCGAACGACTGGAACCTGTTCATCCCGGTGAATGGATACACATGGCCCTTCATTGACGGGACTGACCTGGACGACCAGGCATACTACGTCGGTGAGCAGGACGTCGATTTCGACGTCACCTGGTACAATGACGGGACTGACACGACAACCGACGACGATTCGGGAGTGGCTTCGATGAGCTGCGCGATGGGCGCGACCATCCGCGACGAGGACGGCGACGCCGTCACGAGCCCCCTGTCCAACTGGGACGACGACGAGGTCTCGAGCGCGAACACGCTCTTCGAGGACGACTGGGAGACATTCTTCAACTTCCAATTCGACATCGACGGCGACGCCGAGCCGGGTTGGTACAACCTGACAGTCATATTGACGTTCACGGACGGCGCGGGCGTTCAGGAGCAGGAAGCCTGGATTCTATTCGAGATTAGGGCGCGCGCCGCTGTATACGGCATCGGCGGGCTCATCCCCGGCGACAGGAACAAGCAGATAAGCGTCCAGGTCTCAGAGGACGCCTGGATGGAGGACGTCACGCTCTTCATCACGAGGCCGGACTCAGATTTCACCTGGTTTGGAACGACATCGGCAACGGCGTCGGCATCCTTCCCGGGGACAATGTCTGGATACGAGTACTTCGAGTACATGCTCACCAAGTTCACCGAGCCCAGCGAGATCATCG
>DAIRED010000005.1:0-12705 GCA_036795795.1 Thermoplasmatota archaeon
GTGCGGAAAGAATATTAAAGAGCGAGCCGTTATCTCGGACAGCAGGGTATTGGCAATGGATTTGAGGAGGGTGAAGCGCAAGGCGCTGCTGCTCGGCGACGGCGCGGTTGGGAAGACCAGTCTCATACGCAAGTTCGTCACCGACAAGTTCGACGACAAGTACATCACCACCATCGGCACGAAGATAACGAAGAAGGAGATGGTTTTCAAGGAGCGGAATACCGAGCTGACTCTGATGATGTGGGACGTGCTGGGGCAGCAGGGCTACACGGCCGTCCAGTCGGCAAGCTATCGGGGCGCCGAGGGGGCAATAATGGTATGCGACCTCACCAGGCCCGAGACCCTCGAAAGCCTCGAGAATTATTGGATGCCCGAGCTCTCGAAGGTCGTGGGCGACGTTCCCAGGATATTCGTCGGAAACAAGGTGGACCTCGTGGACCAGCGGAAAATAAGCGAGCAGGAGCTGGCCGCCTTCGCGGCACGCCACGGCGGTCCTTACTATCTGAGCAGCGCGCGCACCGGGGAGCGCGTCGAGGAACTGTTCCTCAAATTAGGGGAGCTGGTGCTGGCGGAGCAGATGGACGTTAGCGTCGAAGGGGGGGGCATCAAGGAGGTCAAGAACATCATCGATGCGGCGGACTTCCTCATTTCGGATTTCTGCGAGTCCTACTCGGACCAGGAGACTGCCATGTCCATTGTCCGGACCCAGTTCGCGAGGGCCGGCGTCGACGTCAAAGCCCCGACGAAGGACGGACTTCTCAAAGCGGTCGACTTCCTGGCCGAGGCCGAGAAGGGCCTTAAAGACGAATCCGAGATAAACAAGAACAAGTTCCGGCGCAGGCACGTCGTCGAGAAGGCGGGGGGCGGTTAGATGGCGCGGAAGATAATGAAGAAGATATGCCTCCTGGGCGACGGCGCGGTCGGCAAGACCACCCTCATAAAGAAGTTCGTCTTCGACAAGTTCGACGACAAGTACATCATGACCTTCGGGACGAAGGTGACGAAGAAGAACGTCTGCCTCTCGTGCGGCGGGACGGACTTCGACCTTACGATGATGATTTGGGACATATTGGGCCAGCGCGTCCACGACAGCCTTCACGCGACGTACTACCAGGGGGCGGCCGGGGCCTTGCTGGTATGCGACGTGACGAGGCGACAGACCCTCGATGGCCTCGACGAGTGGGCCAGGGTGTTCAGGGGCGTCTGCCCGGAGACCCCGATAATATTCCTTGGCAACAAGTCCGACCTGACGGACCAGGCGCAGGTCTCCGAGTCCGACCTTGCGGCGCTAGCCGCGAAGTACGGCACTGTCCATTACATGACGAGCGCCAAGACCGGCGCCCACGTCGAGGAATCCTTCCTGAGGCTGGGCACCACCATCGTCGAGGGGATGCTGGGCAGGGAGGTCTAGCTTGGCCGCCCCCATCAGCTACTTCGTGATGTCGGGCGAGGCGCTGAAGAGTCTCGGGGACGAGCTGCAAATCCTCGTCGGGGAGGAGCGGGCGCGCGAGGCCATCGAGCGCTACGGCTTCAGGTGCGGCGAGGGGCTGGCGTTGAGGCTGGGCATGGGGGTAGTGAGCTTCACGGAGCTGAAGGACCTGCTGCCGGACCTGCTGCTGGAGACCGGGTTAGGGCGGTCGCGTGGCATCGAGGTGGCCGAAAGCCGGGTCGTCATCGATTTCGAGGATTCGATCGAGGCTGGCGCCGTCGGAAAGGCGGCCGCGCCTTCGTGCAAGTTCACAAGCGGATACCTGGCCGGGATGATTTCCGCCCTTGTCGACAGGCGCTTCCAGGGCGACGAGGACCAGTGCATCGCCGCCGGTGGCGCGTCCTGCCGGCACGTCCTGACCCCCGCGAAGGCGGACATCCGGCCGGCTGTGGAGGGGACGAGCACCGCGCCGCGGAAGCACGCCCTCGAGGAGGGAACCGGATACCTCGTGAAGGAGGAGACTGGCGACCTCAGCTACGAGGCATTCGTCGATTGCGTGACCCACGGCTACCAGGGGATGTGCGTCACCCGCGACTTCCCTGGCAAGGTGCGCAAGAAGTACGGGCTCGAGAAGACGACGATAATCTGGCTCTCAACCGCCGAGGCAGAGGAGATGACGGTATCGCCGCAGAACCTCTCCGCCCTCTATTACCAGATAGAGACGTTCCTGAAAAAATCCGAGAAGGCGGTCCTCCTCATCTCCGGGATGGAATACATGATTTCCCATAACAGCTACGCCTCGGTTCTCAAGTTCGTCCAGCTCCTCAACGAGCTCATGGCGGTTCGAAGCTCGGTGCTCATCGTTTCGTTGAGTCCCAAGACGCTCGAAGAGAAGGACCTGAAGACCCTGGAGAGGGAGCTCACTGGTTACGGACCCGGTGCCTAGAGCCCGGAATCGGCGTACAGCCGCGCGACCGCCCGCTCCGCGATGCCTGCATCGCTCGTTTTGACGAGCACTCTGCCGCTCGAGTACAGCGTCGCCTCGACGCCGTCCTTCGCAACCACGCACATCACGCCGGCGTCGGCGACCTCGTGCCATCCCGCGGCGACCAGAGCGGCCAGAGCCTTCCCGATGTCCACCTTCACGAGAGACTGAGGCACGGCATCGAACGCGTCAGCCGAGCAGCACTTGACGATGGCGAAATCCATCACACCAGCTCCAGGACGTTCGAATCGGGCATTGCAAATGCTCCATCAATCGATTTTCGAGACAATCCAAAATTCATTACGCCAGCTCCCTCAACCCGGCCATCTCGGCGGCCACGATGGCAGCTATGTCGAGCTTCGCCTCCTCGGCGAGAATCTTCTCCAGGGAGGCCGCAGTCGCTGGCTTCTCGGGAACGATTGTGCAGCAGAGCCCGGGCGCCGTCGAGACGTCGAACGTCCCGAGCTTCCTGGCGCGCTCCACGACCTCGGACTTGTCGAGGCCTATCAGGGGCCGCAGGATGGGAAGCTCGGTCGCCCCGTCCTCGGAAGTGAGATTTTTCAACGTCTGGGATGCGACCTGGCCCAGCGATTCTCCGGTGACAACGAACTCCGCCCCGACCTTGCGCGCGAGCGCCCCTGCCGTGCGCAGCATGAACCTCCTGCACAGGACGCAGTGGAAGCGCCTGTCGCAGCTCTTGGCCACGATGGCCTGCGCGGCCACGCCGTGCGGCGCAGCGAACGCCTCCAAATCTCGCCCAGCGTGCTTGGCCAGCTGCCTCACGAGGCCCAGAACCTTGCCGTACTCCCTGTCGTCCGTGAACGGCCGGTTGTCCATGTGGAGGAGGGCCAGATCGAACCCCCTGTCCAGCATCATCGTCCCGGCGACGGGGGAGTCGATACCCCCGGAAAGGAGCAGTACCCCCTTCAATTCAGCCCCCCGAGAAAACCTCGACAACTTCCAGGACGTCGCGGTGCCTCAGCGCCTCGTCCGAGGGTATGGGACGTCCCTCCCTGATGACGAGGTGGTGGGTGCGGGCCAGCTCCATATTGACCAGGGCGTCGGACGCCAGCGCCCCCTGCGGCAGTCGGACCCTCAATTCGCCCTTGGATGTCCTGACGGTCACTATCATCGCAAGCCAATCCTCGCCCGGATATTTAACCTTTCCAGCTAATCGTTCGGACTTTGTCCCATAGTTCGGAGTCTGTTCCACAAACCACTTGATATACCCCCCCGATTGCAGAAGCAGGTGAATCAAATGCGGAAAATGGTCGTAAGCGCGTTCGTGGTTGCGATGGCTATGATGCTGCTCGCGCCGCTCGTCGCAGGGAGCGAGAGCGTCGCGGTGGGCGGAACGGTAACGGATTCGGAGACTGGAGCACCGGTGGCCGGAGCCACCGTGACCCTTTCGTATTGGTCCGACGTCGTCTACATGGAAAGGGAAAACAACGACGTATACTACGCCGAATACACGGCCGTGACGGGCGCGGACGGTAAGTTCTCGCTGTCGGTCGCCCCCGGAAGTTACGGGGTCTACGTCGAAGCGCAGGGGTACGAGCGCTGGTACGGCGGCCTCGACACCAGCTACGAAACCGACATATCAATCCAGCTGGCTGACGTTCCGCCGTACGACGCGGAGCTGACAATCGTCGTCGAGGACTCGGAGACCGGCGCAGGCGTGGCTGGCGCATCCGTTTACGGTTGGCCCGACTTCACATACATGGACATGGTCGGGGTGCTCGGCTTCCCATCGTACCAGGAGATATACGGAACGACCGACGCGGAAGGCAAGTTCGTCACCGGGGTATGGAACGGGGCGTACACGCTCTCTGTGAGCGCGGATGATTACTTCTACACATCCGCGTCGCTCCAGGTCAGCGGCGCCGACCTCACCTTCGCCGTGCAGGTAGACCCGGTGCCAGCGCCGAACTCGACGCTGGCGGGAACCGTGGTCGACCAGGCGACCGGCGCACTCATCGAGGGCGCAGAGATTTGGATTTACCCGGACTATTCCTACATCGGCAACTGCTGGGGCGGGTATGCGGAATCCGAGGCTGTCTACACCGATGCGGTCGGGCAATACTCGGCGTTGGTCTACGGCGGCGCCAACTACATCTCGATATATGCGGACGATTACTACAGCTACTGGGGCAGCGTGAACGTGCCGGACAACTTCAACATGACCTTCGACGCGGCGCTCTTCCCGATTGTCGAGCCAGAGACCGTCTCGGTTCTCAAGGGTACGGTCGCCGACGAGGACGGGACGGGAATATCCGGTGCAACGGTCCAGGTCACCTACTGGCCCAACACGTACTGCTATGACTACCTCGGAGCCGAGAAGGCGGACGGTTCGCCGGCCGAGGCCACGAACCCTGTGACGGCCGACTTGAACGGCGACGGCTACAATTATTACAGCTACTACGGCCAGCCCTGGTACTACGAGACCGTGACGGGCGCGGGCGGCGCCTACAGCCTCGCCGTGCCGATAGGCGAGCTGTCAGTCTCCGTCTGGTCCGAGGGATTCTACGCTTACTACGGCTGGACATCCGTGGCGTACGATGGCACATTCTGGCTCAACGCGACGCTGTCTCCAGCCCCGGAGCCTGACGCAACCATCGAGGGCGCGGTCACCGACGCGACGACCGGCGAGCCCATCGAGGGAGCGTGGGTGAGCGCATATCTGATGCGCGATCCAGTGGCGATGTACGATATGGCCGTCGAAGGGGGTGAAATGGGCACAGGGGTCGGCGGGACCGACTCGGCATCTGCCCCGGCAATCGCGCCCGACGCCATCGGATACTACGACCCATACGGCTACTACTACTCCGAGGCCGTGACGGACGGGGAGGGCAAATTCTCCCTCGAAGTGCCGCACGGCGAGCAGGCGATAAGCGTCTGGGCCGAAGGCTACGCTTACTACTCGACGACCTTCAGCCTGGCCGAGGACGAGACCCTGACTGTCGAGCTGTCCCTGGGACGGGCGGCGGACGACGGAACATACGCAGGCTCCGATGAATCCGGTAAGCAGTTCGTCATGGCGATGGGCGACGACATGAACTACCTGCCCTCGGTCGGAGGCGTCGAGAAGGTCTCCATCGCGCCTGGCGAGAGCCGCGAGATATCGATGGACGACGTCTTCCAGGGTGCGGACGGGATGACCTTCAGCTACGAAGCCCCGGACAACCTCCAGGTGAGCTACGACGAGGAGCACGGCACCATCCGCGTGACCGCGCCGGACGGATGGACCGGTGACGAGGACCTGACGTTGAAGGCGACAGACGGGACGGCGACGGTCTACAAGACCCTCAGCGTATCGGTCGCGCCTCAGTCGTCGATGCTGGTATTCGCCGGCTTCGCGGCTGCCATCGCGGTCGCGGCCGTCATAATCGCGGCCATCTGGAAAACCCAAAAGGAGTGAGCTCGGAGTGGGGGCTCCGGCTTCCACCGAGCCCTTTTTATTTAATCACGGTCTAGTGGTAGCCATGTCGGTCTTGCTCGCAGCCATGGCGGGATGGATGCTGGTCTTCGGCGGAGTGCTGGCCCTCGTGTCGGCGGTCGCGTACCGGAGGGCGTCCAGCAACCGCATGCTCGTGGTCGCCTGCGCCTTCGGGGCGTTCCTGGTCAAGGGGATATTCCTGGCGCTCTACGCCTTCGATTACGGCTCGGACTGGCTCATCTACTCGACGTTTCTCGACATAGCAATCCTGACACTGCTGGCTTTCTCGGTCCTGAGGCCTTAGGAGGCTCGGATGGAGCTGGAGGCGCGCAGGAGGATATTCGCGGCGGTGCGCGAGGCGCCCGGCGTGCACTTCCGGGAGCTGCAGCGCCTGCTGGAGATGCCCGTCGGCCAGCTCGAGTACCACCTGCATGCGATGGAGTCCGAGGGGATATTCAAGACGACTGAGGAGCGCTATTACAAGCGCTACTACGCGGCCGAGGTCGACTCGCGGGACAAGGAAGTGCTCGCAGTCCTGAGGCAGGAGAACCCCCGCAGGATAGTGATGCACGTCATGCTCAACCCGAGGGTCGGCCACGGCGAGCTGGCCGAGGCGGTCTCGATGGCCCCGTCGACCCTGTCTTTCTACCTGGCGGACATGGTGGCCAAGGGCGTCCTCGACCGGCAGAAGGACGGCCGGACCAGCAGCTACTCCGTCGCCGAGCCAGAACGCGTGTCGCGCGTGCTCGTGACGTACAGGCGCGGCTTCCTGGACAAGCTGGTGGACCGCTTCATCTCGCTGTGGTTCGCCAAGGAGGCACCTCGCAACGTGGACGCGCATTCCAGGGCGGGGAATCCCTCCGGAAACGTCGTCAACCCGCAGGGCGGAGCCCGCGGCACCGGAAACGTTGATGAGCCCGAGCGCGATGGCGGTGGCGGATGAAGTACGTTCTTGACTCTTCCGCGCTTCTCTCGGGCAAGCCGCTGCCCCAGGCGAGCGACTGCGTCGCGCCGCCGATGATTGTCGGAGAGGTCCGCAAGGGACGGGCGGGCAGCTCCGCGGCTTACCTGATAGAGGCTGGCCTGGATGTCAGGGCTCCGTCCGAGGCCAGCATCCAGAAGGTGCTCGTGGCCGCATCGAAGACCGGCGACTCGTCGCGCGTGTCGGCGGCTGACGTCGAGGCGCTGGCGCTCGCGCTGGAGACCGGGGCGACGCTGCTCACCGACGATTACTCGATGCAGAACCTCGCCACAGTCCTGGGGATGCCGTTCCAGGCGGTGTCGCAGCGCGGCATCGCGCAGGTGTGGAGCTGGGTGCGCCGGTGCCGGGGGTGCTACAAGGAATGGCCCGAGGGCGTCAAGGAATGCCCAGACTGCGGCTCCGAGATATTGGTCAAGAGGTCTCGAAAAGGGGCTGCGGAAAAGAAGTAGGTTGTGCGCCACAGTGATATTTCAGTCAAGCTTGGACTGGGAATCTTTCGATTTCAGCTTCTCAGGCGCCCAGCCTTCTCTTCCTCTGCTGGTACGACCTTATCGCGCGCAGGAAGTCGATTTTTCGTATGCCGGGCCAGTAGACGTCGGTGAAGTACAGCTCGGAGTAGGCGAGCTGCCAGAGCAGGAAGTTCGATATGCGCTCCTCCCCGGACGTGCGCAGGATGAGGTCGGGGTCCGGCAGGTCAGCGGTGTAGAGGTGCTGGGAGAAGACTCGCTCGTCTATCTTGTCGATGTGGAGTTCGCCGCTCTTGACCTTCGCCGCGACCGCCCTGATGCCGTTGAGTATCTCCTCCCGCCCGCCGTAGGCCACGCAGACGTTGAAGCCGTAGTTCGTGTACTTGGCCGTGCGCTCCTCGGCGTAGGCGATTGCTTTCTGCACTTCGTCTGGTAGCAGCTCGCGCTGTCCCAGGACTCGCACACGTATGCCGTGCTCGTGGACGCGCTTATCGTCGCCGACGTCGCGGAAGCTCCTCTCGAAGAGGGACATGAGGGTTTTTATCTCGTCCCCAGTCCTGGCGAAGTTCTCAGTCGAGAACGCGTAAACCGTGAGGTTCTTGATTCCGAGCTCCAGGCACCAGCCCAGCAGCTCTTCCAGCTTGTTGCGCCCCTCCTGGTGGCCCTTTCCGTGGTCCAGGCCGAGCTCCTCGGCGAAGCGGCGGTTCCCGTCCATGATGATGGCCACGTGCCCGGGGACGGCGCTCGCCTTGACGGCTTTCGCCAGCCGCCTCTCGTAGACTCGGTACACCCTCCACAATATCGGGCTCTTTATGCCTGCCACGTTTCGCACAACGGCGGGGAAATATAAAACCTTATTCGCCCTGGCGTCTCGTCACATCAGCTCCGAGAGGGGGACCCGCTTCCTCCTGAACCTGTACGCGAAGGTGTGCCTCGTCGTCTTGGGCGGAAAGACCTCCTTTCCAAGCCCCATCTTGACCACGTCGCGCTTGCTGAGCCTGCAGACACTCGACTCCGGCCAGAGCTCCAGCCGCACGTCCGGGGAGTAGTAGTCGACCAGGTAGACTGGCACGCGCTTGCAGCCGAGGCGCCTGAGCGCGTTGTAGCGGTGATGGCCGTTCAGTATCACCTTGTGCTCCCTCTCTGCGACGATGGGGACGACCCCGCCGTGCTCCACGATGTCAGCCTCGCGCACCGCCAGGTTCGCCCGGTCGATGGCCTCATGCTCGCGCAGCTCGCCAATCGGGACCATCTCGTAATCGGAGATGACCGGCCGTTCGTCACGCGCGCCGTCGTGCGGCTCCCTGGCCGGACCGACTCCCTCGTCCGTCAAGGCAGCGTCTCGCCGGCAGAGATGTCCATCATGGTCACGCCGGAGACCATCTTGGGGTAGAAGTCGGTGCTCTTCTCGGGCATGCGCTCGCCGTTCTTGGCGCATTTGAGGACCTGCTCGGGTCTCGTGGCGTTGAGCAGGAAGACCGCCTTGACCTTGCCCTCGCCCACTGCCTTGATGGCGTCCTCGGCCCAGCGGAAGTAGTCTATGGTCTCGTGAATCTTCAGGTCTTTCAGACCCATTACGCCTTCGAAAACGGCGTCCCTCAGGACCACGACGTCCAGACCCTTGTAATCTACGCTGTAGCCTGGTTTGAGCAAAGAGTCGACCGAGCCAGAAGCCTTCTGCGCCATGCCAACGAAGCGCTTTCCGTCGTACGCGACGAAGCAAATGGCCTTCCGGTTGTCCAGCAAATACTTGTCCACGTCCTTGCGGGCGAGCTCCTTCACGTCGAAGTAGGCGCGCGCCTTCTCGACGTGCGCCTCGGTGAAAGCGTCCTTGAGCAGCGCCCTGTGGCCCGGCAGCACTACCAACCCCGTATCGTCCACGGCGACCATCAGGGTCATCGAGTAGTTGAAGGCAGACTCGGCTGGTGCCCCCGGGTTCGCCGCCCGCATCTCGTCGCGGAAGCTCACGCCTGTCTCGTACCTGTGGTGCCCGTCGGCGATGACGACCTGCTCGCTCGCAAGGGCCTTGTGGAGTTTCTGTATCTTGGCGGGGTCGTCCATCCTCCAGAGCCGGTTCCTGACTTTGTACTCGTCCACCACGTCGATTATCGGCGCGTTCTTCGACGTCTCGTCCAGGAGTGCGAGGACCTCTCTCTTAGGGTCGGGGTAGAGCATGAACCCCATCTCCAGGTTCTTGTGCGTGGCCTGGTACATTTTCAGCCTGTCCACCTTCGGCCCGGCGTGCGTCTTCTCGTGGGGGAGGACGACCTTCTCGTCGAAGGGGGCGAGGCGCACGGCGCCGACGAAACCCTTGCGCGTGCAGCCCTTGCCGAGCACCTCGAAGTCCTGGAAATAGACGTAGATGGCCGGCCTGTCGTCCATCTTCATGGCGCCTTCCTTCATCCATTTCCCGACGCGCTCCTTCGCCGCCCCGTAGCGGTCCTCCTCCGTGGGGAGCACGAGCCTGCAATAATTGTGCTCGCTGGCTGCATAGTACTTCTTCTGCATCTCGGGGGTTATCTTGTCGTACGGCTGCGTGATGAGCTTCCCCATGCTTCCGGCCTTGGCGGTGAACCTGATTGCCTTGAACGCCTTGATTTCGACCATAGTCATCACCCCAAACTACTGCTTGAAGCCCCAGACCTCGTCGATGTGCCAGAGCAGCGACTTTATCTCGTCGGGGGTCCACTCGCCCATGTGCCCGATACGGAATGTATTCTCCTTCAGGTCCCCGTAGCCGTTGGCAATCTGGTAGCCCTTCTTGCCCAGAGCCTTGTTCAAATCGCCGACGTTCTTCCCGAGGGTGTTCTTGACGGTCGAGACCGTGACCGACTCGTAACCCTTCTCGGGGAACATCTCGAAGTGTGCGTTCGCCCACTTCCTGGTGTACTCGGCCATGGCCAGGTGGCGCTCGTAGCGCTTCTGCGCACCCTCGGCCAACATCCTGTCCAGCTGGAAGTCCAGAGCGAACAGTAGCGAGACGTTCGGCGTCGTCGGGTTCTGCTGCTTCTTGACGAAATAGTCGTGCACGGCGATGAGGTCTGTGTAGTGGCCCCTTCCCGACACGCTGCGAGCCCTCTCCACCGCCGCCTCGGAGTAGATGCCGATGGAGAGCCCCGGCGGAAGCGCGAAGCACTTCTGGCTCGACGTGAAGAGCACGTCGGTGTTGAGCTTCTCCGGAACGAGCAAATCGCCTCCTGCTGACGAAACTGCATCGACGACGAAGATGATGTGCGGGTACTCCTTCTTGACGGCCTTCCCGATCTCTTCAATCGGGTTGCGCACGCCCGTCGCCGTCTCGTTGTGAACCACGATGAGCGTGTCGAAATCGTCCTTTCCGAGGGCCTCCATGACCATTTCCGGCTTGATGGCCTTCCCGAGTTCGACGTTCAGGGGCGTGGCCTCCTTGCCGCAGTCCTTGATGGTCTTGTACATGCGCTCTGAGAACGCGCCGCAGACGCCGGCCAGGGCTTTCTTCTTCACGATGCTCCTGCCCGTGATGTCCATCCAGAGAGTTCCGGAGGCCGTCGTGACGGTGGCGTGCTGCTTCGTATCGAAGTATTTCTTGACCTTGTCGAGAATGCCCCCGTAGAGCGCCGTATAGTCTGCCCCGCGGTGGCCAATCATCCACTTCGTCTGCGCCTGGAGAACCTCTGCCGCGACTTCCGTCGGCCCCGGAATGAGCAACCTCTTGTGCGTCATGTTAGACCCCAAAGGGCTAATCGTGAAAGGGTCTATAAATCTATTGCCAGCCCCGCGTGGCGGTCGGTTCGGCCAGTCAAGGCGCGTATCTCTCGTAAGCTCCCGACTTGTGCTTCCTCGCCAGCTCCCTGTATGTCGCGGCGTTGTCGGCGCAGTGCTTCCTCAGGCTCGCGTCCCCCTCGCGTATCGCCTTGCCAGGCACCCCCACGACGAGGCTGCCGGGCGCGACTTTCATCCCCTCCTTCACGAGGGCGTTGGCGCCGATAATCGAGCCCGCGCCGACGACGCTCCCGTTGAGCACGGTGGCGTTCATCCCGACGATGACGTCGTCTTCGATTGTCGCGCCGTGGATGATTGCGCCGTGGCCGATGGATACGTCCTTGCCGATGGCGACCGGAAAGCCGTGCGAGCAGTGGACGACGCAGCAGTCCTGGACGTTCGAGCCCTCGCCGATTCTGATGGAGTTCTCGTCCCCCCTGATGACCGCGTGAGGCCAGATGCCGCAGTCCTTGGCGATTTCCACGTCGCCGACGATTACGGCTGTCTCGTGCACGTAGGAACTTGGGTTCACCCTCGGTTTCATGAATCGGCTGATGAGTCCAAGAGATATGAAACTTTCCGGGCTGCGGCGGAAAACTGATGGCTTAAAGATGCCCTGCGGCCGGCTCGCCTCTGGCAGCCCCGCCATGCATTTCCAGAAGGGTGCGGAATTTATCCATGTTCTTTTTCGATAGGCAGGCGCCCAGGACATCCCTGTCGTACCCGTGCTTTGAAAAGTAGTCTACTATCTTCACAACTCTATCTTCGAGCCCTCTCGCCATGTTGGTTTGCAGTTGAAGCTCCAGAGGAACTGCCGGAATGGAGCCTTCATCGAAGGTCACGAGTCTGACGAACCTCCAGACGCCCGGCCCCGCCTCCCACACGCCAGCCTCGCCCCCCAGGGCCATGCCTTCCGGTGGCACGATATGTGCCACCTCGACCTTGAACCCGCCGACCAACCATCTGCCGAAGTGCCAGACAAAATTTTTCGGATTCGGGGCGTCCGCCAGGATCGGCTCCTCGACCGAGGAGAGCCAGCGTCCGTTCATCTCGCTTCTGTCCGCGACTCTGTCCTTCTGCGCGTAGCCCTTCATAATGTCCGCGAACTCCCTCACGATTGCGGGTTCGCTTGCAAGGAAGTCGATGTCCCCGGGTTCGACGTCAATCCCATGTAGGGCGGTCGCGGCCGAGCCTATGAGGCACAGCCTGGGCGAAGTGCTGCTGCCGAGGATGGGGTGGGCAATTTCCAGTGTGGCACCGAGGGCCTCCCTCCATCGGCACATGGTAACTATCCCTTCACCTCACTTGCATGAGACGCATACTCGAAGCACACCGCCATGGTCTAACCCTTCTTCGCCAGGTCCTCGTTTATCGCCTTCGCCGCGGTGCGCCCGGCTCCCATCGCCAGTATGACCGTCGCAGCTCCTGTGACGATGTCCCCTCCAGCGTAGACGTACGGAATGCTCGTCCTGCCGCACTCGTCCGCCTCGATGTAGCCCCTCTTGTTGAGCTTCAGGTTGGGTATCGTGGCCGTGAGCAGCGGGTTGGCGTTCGTGCCGATGGCGATGATGACGGTGTCGACCGGTATCTCGTACTCCGAGCCGGGCGTGGGCACGGGCTTGCGCCTGACGTCCGGACCGGGTTCGCCGAGGTGCATCTGGATGC
>DAIRED010000005.1:12715-24075 GCA_036795795.1 Thermoplasmatota archaeon
GGATGCACTTCATCGCGCGGACCTTGCCCTTGTCGTCTCCCAGGAGCTCGACAGGATTGTTGAGCAGCTTGAACTGCACTCCCTCCTCCTCGGCGTGGTGAATCTCCTCGGCTCTCGCCGGCATCTCCTCGCGCGAGCGGCGGTAGGCTAGATAGGCGTTGTCCGCACCGAGCCTCAGGGCCGTGCGCACGCTGTCCATCGCCACGTTGCCGCCGCCGACGACGGCGACGTTCTTCCCCCGGATAATCGGCGTGTCGTACTCGGGGAACTTGTACGCCTTCATCAGGTTGGAGCGCGTGAGGTACTCGTTCGCGCTGTAGACTCCGTTGAGGTTCTCGCCGGGGATGTTCATGAAGCTCGGGAAGCCAGCACCTATCCCGATGAATACGGCGTCGAAGCCCATGTGTCCCATCAGGTCGTCCACCGTGAACGTGCGCCCGACGACGGTGTTCATGTGCATCTGGACTCCGATGTTCGCCAGGGCGTCGATTTCGTACTGAACTATCGCTTTGGGCAGCCTGAACTCGGGGATTCCGTAGATTAGCACCCCGCCAGGCTTGTGCAGGGCCTCGAAGACGTGGACCTCGTGGCCGGAGCGCGCGCAGTCCGCCGCGACGGTCAGCCCGGCGGGGCCCGAACCGATTATTGCGACGCGCTTGCCAGTAGGTTCTGCGCACTCCATCACGCACTTCTGGTCCGAGCAGCGCTCCTTGTCGGCAACGAAACGCTCAAGGCGGCCGATGCTGACGGCCTCTCCGCTGGTCTTGCAGTGGGTGCACGGGCCCTCGCACTGGACTTCCTGCGGGCAGACGCGACCCGTAATCGCCGGCAGCGCGTCGTCCTCCTTTATCACAGCGAGCGCCTTGGCGAAATCTCCGCGCGCGACGTGGTCCACGAACTCGGGAATTTTGACATGGACCGGGCAGCCTCCAGAACAGGGGTATTTGGGGCACAGCAGGCAGCGCTTCGCCTCTGCTATCGCCGTCTCGGCCGTGTATCCCAGATTGACCTCTTCGAAGTTGCGCGCGCGGACCTTCGGGTCCTGCTCCGGCATCTTGTGGCGCTTGAGCTTCGTGCGCTCCTTGAGCTCGGCCGACGTTATCTTGCGGACGTTCATCGGGCGGTCGGACATCACGCGCCCCCCTTGTTGAAGCGTTCCATCGCCTGCTTCTCCTGCTCCAGATATGTGCGCTGCCTCAGGACGAGCAGCTCCCAGTCGACCTGGTGGCCATCGAATTCTGGGCCATCGACGCAGCCGAACTTGGTCTTTCCGCCGACGCTGACGCGGCAGACGCCGCACATGCCAGTCGCATCGACCATTATCGGGTTGAGGCTTACGACGGTCTTGACGGCGAACGGTAGCGTGGTCTTGGCGCAGAACTTCATCATTATGCCAGGTCCGATTGCGTAGACGCATTTGACCTTGCCCTTGTCTCGCTCCAGTATCTCCTTGAGCGGCTCGGTGACGAGGCCCTTGCGCCCGAACGTCCCGTCGTCGGTGGTGATGACGTGCTCGTCGCTGACCGAGGCGAGCTTGTCCTGCCAGAACAGCAGATCCTTCGTCCGCGCCCCCTGTATGGAGATGACCCTGACGCCCCTCTCCTTGAACGCCTTGGCGATTGGGTAGACAGGCGCCGTCCCGACGCCCCCGGCGACCATCAGGACCGTCCCGAAATCCTCGATTTCCGACGGGTGTCCCAACGGGCCAGTGACCGCCGCCAGCGATTGGCCGACGGACATCTTCGAGAGCTTGGCCGTCGAAGCCCCGACGACCATGAAAATCAGCGTTATCGTGCCGACCTCGCAGTCCCAGTCAGCGAGCGTGAGGGGTATGCGCTCCCCGACTTCGTCCGGTATCACGACGACGAACTGGCCGGCCTTGGCCTTCGTCGCGACGTTCGGAGCCGCCACGACCATCTCGAAGATGCCCTTGACGAGCTCCCTCTTCTCCAGAATCTTCGGTACGAGTTCCTTGGCAAGGTTGTCTGCCGTGGAGAGGCTCCTGCAGGTGTGCCCCGCCGCGCCGCCGTGGTTGTGTTCGCCAGTCATATGCGCACCTTCGTGCGAGGCCAGAATCCCGCAAGGGCTATTAATAGGATTTGGAGGGACGACCCGGCATTACGGACGCTTTTTTCCGAGGGCTTGGACAATATTTCGCACGACGTCATCGACCGCCGCGAGAACGGCCTTCGAGGCGCCGACAGCGACGCCGCAATCCGCAGGCTGCACCCCCAGGAACCCGACCGCGCAACCTGCCTCGTCCTCGATGTGCCTGGCCAGCACGGAAAGCGGTATCAGGTGCGTGGTCGTTATTGTCGCGTCGAGCTCGTCGCCGGAGAGCATCGCCCACTCTCCAGGCGCCCGCCCTATCTCCGCCGCGTCGACGATGAGCAGATGGGACGGCCGCAGCTTGATGATTTTACCAGCGAGCGACTCGGGGGCGGTGTGCCCTTCGAGCGCCACGAGCCGGGGGCTCCCGCCCGCGCGGGCTCCCGCCCCAGCGACCTGCCGCGCGGCAGGCGATTTTGCCAGCCTTCTGGCAACCAAAATGCCAGCGGCGTCGTCGCCGCGAAGCTCGCTGCCGACGCCCAGGACGGCTGTGAGGCGGTTTGCGCGGAGGAACGCGCTGAGGTTTTTCGCATCCCCTCCGGGCAAGGTCACCAATTCACCGTCCAGACGTTATTGGATGTTGCATTTACCCAGTAACCTTCTCCACGTTTTAGGGCATAGGTATCGTCGAGAACTTTAGTTTGATACTCCGCTGTTTCATCAAATCCTTCAACGATGTCTACGCCAGTATCGGTTTTCAGGTTCGCGACTGTGTATATGCCATCGTTCCTAGCAGGGTAACCAACCATGTTCCAGCCGGCGTAGAGATTTATTGAGGTGCTGACTGGTTGTCTATCGCATATCATGATATATCCATCGCCAACTCTAGTTACCTCAAGCCAGACGCAGATTGTGTTGTTGAATTTTGTTAAATCATTTAAAGCAGGATTCCAATTTTTATTGAACTGTTTCCAATGGTCGATCATATCCAATGGGTTGTACCACATCATCCGATCCCAGTCAGTATCTCCTTTAATGTCATCGAGAACATTTGGCAACGTCGAGTTCAGAGCTAAGGACGGGATTGAGATCAGGTTCCACCCAAGTCGGACTCGAATCTTATATTCTAGGCACGGACTCTTTAATGGGTAATGGTCAATAATTTTACCACTAATGTAAGAGGTATCTCCAAGACCGTCTGCACCGGGTATATTCTGGCTCGGACCTGAAAAGAGGTCCAACCCGGAATACGTACTCCAGTAATTGCCTCCAGATGGGTAACCATTGTCCCAGGAATTGGTTCCATTATCGTCGTATGCATTCTTATAGAGATTGTTGTGGTAAACTCGATTGTCAGTGGACTTATACGCAACCCATATGCTGGAATCCGAACAAGCAGAAATGTTGTTGCAGGATACTGTGTTGTTCTTCGAATAATAAATCATTATCCCCCGAATACAGTCTTGTATTTTATTGTTCGAAATTTTAACTCGGCTTGAAATTGGTATCGGTGGGGAAATATCGTCTCTGCTATTGGAGATTTTAACCCCGCACTCACTTTTTCCGCCACTGGTTGTTTTTCCCAAGATAACATTGTCGGAAACAATATCATCCAGTGGGGGGGCTGTGTTTATATATTCTAACACAATATTACCAAGAGCATTCCCTACTAATGTGTTATTTTTAAATGTGTTAAACGAATCTCCATGTTCCGTGTGAAGTCCATAAACGGTGTTGTACCACAAGCTGTTGTTCAGAAGTAAATTATATTTGTGATTGGGATAGCCTCCGCTGATGCCGACCCTATTGTATGATGCGTTGCAGTTCTCAATTACGTTATACTGCCCGCCAATCAATCTCATCCCCATACCATAAGTACTCGAATTTTGCCATTTGATTGTCAGATTTACGAACCTACACCTTATGGCTGGTTCCCCATAAATTCCATATTCTATATTCCCAATTATTTTAGAATCTCTGATGGTAACATTTGTTGCACTGGCAATGTGCATCCCATGATGATTTTTTGTTGTCGTGCAATTTATTACATCTGAGTCTCGTGTTCTCCAAATTGAAATCGGGTCGCCGTAGGCGCAGACACCATTTCTAAGGGTGACATTGTTGCAATAGGCCAATGTAATGTGTCCAGCAATAATGTTGTTCAACGTGACTGCACTCTTGTTGAAGAAGTAATAAACGGTCCTTCCGTTAATCGTGTTCGATGTTGGTATCGTGTGGTTCAGATGATCCTTCTCCGTATGGAAGACATAAATCCCCCATGCGTTCTGACGCCATATCTGAGTTTGTTCAACGTTTATATATTTACATAGCCAGAGAAAAATCGCATTGCTGCAATTAGTAACATTGCTGTGGGTCAATCCACAGCGGTTGGATGTAATAGCGTAAAATCCGTTGGTAGAATTTGAAATATGGCAATCGCGGATTAAGTTACTGGATGCCCCCGTCGTGGTTCGTACTCCGTACAAGCAACTACCGGGATAAGTCGCTGTGATTGTGCAGTTCGATATTCGATTCGGCCCGTTTTGATATAGCATAATCCCAATCCGGTTGTTCTTTAATGTGCAGCCAGTAACGTTGTTAGATGAGCCCCCGACAAAGCTTATCCCTCCATCATAACAATCCCAAATCGGACCTATACACTTATTGCCTGATGAGTTACTATCCCTAATTATTCCATTAGTACTGTACCACAGTGAAATGCCAGCCCAGCGATTTTTCCATACTTCTAAGTGGCTAAGCGTAGTTTGACTGCCAAATCGATTGTTGAACACACCATTTCTGCCGTTGTAAGAGACGTTACAATGATCCATTCTAACGCGGTTGCACCCAGTACCTATGTAATTAGTTCCGAAATGCGTTCCGTTCCAGTTGTTCCAACTGATAGTGTCGTTGTGCAAGTAGACGGACGAAGAAACATCCGCAATAAGGCCATGTCCAGATACCAACGGATATGATGTATAAACCTCCACGTCATCAATGTACCAGCCCTGGAAGGTGTTACCTGTACTGTCGATTGTATCAAAATTAAATGATATGTTGACAAGATTCTTGGGCCCTACGAAATCCGACATATCCAGTACAAACCGTGTCCACTCCCGCATGCTGTCCCCGGTAAGATCAACGGTTCTGCTCTTAGTTTTATTCCAGATAGTTATTTGTCTTTGGTCCTTCCCAGTTATGCCATCGGTTTCGTACCAGCTCCAGAACACGAGCGCGGCTGATGTCGCATTTGTGATATTCAGCGGTGGTGACCTTAGAGTGCCAGCGTTACGCGTACCGTCATCGTAATTACCTGTTGTGGTTTTATTTATGCCATACCACCAGCTCCAATCGCCGCTGTAGCTGAGGTTCCATGACGGCGCACTCCCGCTTTCGTTGCTCACCGTGTGCCAGAAACCTGTTGTGGTCCAACTTCCGCTACCGGATTCCATGTCATCCTGGAAAACCGGCTTGAGCCCGTTGGAGGAAATGTTGCACCATGAAATTTCCATGTTCGTGTACGAGCAGGTAATGCCAGACCCAAGGTTCTTGACGACTTTGGAACCGGTAAGCTGTGGCGGCGCGTTCGCGACATAAAACGGAATTGCGCTCGGCTTGAACTTCGCCGTTCCTATGAAAACATAAGGCGTCTGATAGCTCCCATCGAGTCTGATGTCGAACTTGGCGAAGCCTGCGTTGAGGTTGAAATCCAAACCGTCCTCGCCAGTGGTCTCGTTGACGTAGAAGTTTATCTTCGTACTCGTCGATGTAACCGCATCCCCGGCTTCAAAGCCAACCGCGCTGATTGCGCTTACGCCCGCAAGCGCCTCAACGCTCCCGCTGAACCTGTGAAGTGCACCGTTACTGCTCATTCTCATGTGCCACCCGCTGGCATCCTTCCAAATGAAATATCCAAGATTAGCTCCTGGCACATACGTCGGTTGACCAGTAGGGTCGATAACGTTTTTTACATACACGCCCCCGTTCGTATTCCAGCTTATGTTAGAATTTGCTTTGATTTGCGGCGCGGAATCGTCCACGTAAACGCCATAGCGCTTGTTCCAGCTTACCTGCGTACCTTCGATGGATGGAGCAGAACGTCCAAATACACTGATTCCATCTCCGCCATTGTCGTGAATTTTCGCCCCGTTTATTATTGCATCAGACCCAATAAGATAAACCCCGTGCGTCTTCCCGTTTTTAACCTCAGCTCCGTTCTCGATTACAACGTTGTCCGAGCGGCAGATTATCCCGCCAGGTTGCGAAAGGTCGGGGGAGCCCATCATGTTTTCGACGATACCGGGCTTGGCTCCGGGAAGGGGTGATTTCGTAAGAAGGAGCGTTCCGTTCATGTAGAACCAGTAGTGAGCGTCGTCTGGATTGTTTGTAAGATTCCCATAAACGTTTAAAGTGCCTGTTGAATTCACTTGAACCTTGTACTGGCCATCCCCCGGAGACTGAATATCTTTGGTTGAGCCAGCATCAATTTCTTCAAGTGCATTGACATAAAAACTATCACCGATTACATCTGAATGGCGTATGTATAATGGGGCGTTGACGACGGTATCGCCGTTTATCACCACAGTCAAGTTCTCCCACACAGTCGGTTCTGTAATGGTTGTCGGCCCGAGCTCCAGTAATTGTCTCCAACCAGGTACGACATTGAAACTCTCCTTGAACGTATCGCCAAGCACCCACCCTTCTCTCGGTTCGAATGCATATATCTCTCCCCGAATCCAATTCCTGCCAGTTTGCGTGGGCTGCCACATTTTATCCCTCGGTCTGAACACGGTGATTGTTTTCTCTGTGCTACTACGGATGTCTATCGGAGTCGTGGTCTTTAGGAATGTTTCGGTCGTGCCATCAGGTTCTACAGCAAAGATTGAGACCTTGACCAAAACTGGGCGTCTGCCTTCGTTTAAAAGCTTCAATTCGAGTTGGTTTTTCTTCTCTGGCCCAGTGAATGCGAGTCGAAAATATGGTGGAGCCCGTATCTCGATAAAAGACACATTGTATTCAACTGGTGGGTGAGGGTGACCCGGATGGCAAGTCAGCTCTGGAGTGTCGGTTGGCGAATCGATAACAATTGTTCTCGAATTTTCCGGGTTTTTTGGCGGCTCAGGAGTTGATGATAAAGATTCGTGCGACGCAATGGTGCGTTCTATCGGTTTGCTCTGAATCGTGCTTGTCAATGCCGGTGTAATCACATCTGCGCTCAATCTACCAGTCACTCCAAAGTATATGTCAACACGCTCGCCGAAACCCATTTGCTGCACAATAAGCGTCTTGCTTATCGTGTTCGATGGAATGATTGCCTTGATTTCTATTACGTCGCCTATCGCATATCCGCTTGACAAATCCTCCAATACCATTTCATAGGCTCCTCCGTCGTACATTGTAGCGGTTAACGATTCGCCCGTTCTGAGGTTGGTAATTTCTACAATTGCATTGGATATAGGTTCGCCAGTTTCATCAAAAATGATGCCGTAAATTGTATATGGCGGGATTGGCGGTGTCGAATCCTCGATTGAACTAATTACCTCTGCTGTAGCTTCTCCAGAAAATGCAAGTCCTGTTGAAAACAACATCGCCAGAGTTATCCCGAACGCAATCAAGCTCCTCGAAACATCCGTTATCGTTCTCATGCCGTTGACCCCCTCCGCAATCCGGATTCTTTCCATTGTTCGACATATATGTCACTGCCCTTATAAGTACATGCTGAAAAATTCGTCCAGACATCCATTGAACTGTTACTTGGCAATCCGAAATTTCGGAGCGATAGGGATATATATAGAACAAGCTAATAAGTATGGTCGATGAAAAAGTCCATCGTCTTGGCAATCGTCCTCCTACTTTCATCGTTTAGCTTCCTCGCTCTTCATATATCCACGCCAGTATATGGTGACGGGTATGGTGATTATCCGCCGCCTGGGAGTGGGGATTGGATAATAAATGTCCCCACATACGTTGGAAACGAGACAATTGACCTTAAAGGCAATTTAACAATACAGACAGGAGCAAGCCTTACACTTAGAAATGTAACTTTAAAGATGAACTGTACAGCTGATTGGCAACGCCATATCGAGGCACTTAGTGGAAGTACTCTTAAAATTCTGGACCTCGATGGAAGTAACTTTACAATGGCAGAAGCCTCAAAGATTACCTCGACAAACTCGAATTTCGAATTTAATTTTTGGGTCCGTTCTACTGCAAATTTTGAAATGAGAAATTCAATTCTTACGGAATGCGGGGCTTTTGCTGGTGGGGTTCCTGAATGGGAAGGATTGTATATCCAAACTGATAATGCAATTGTTGACCATTGTAAAATAAATAATTGTACAAAAGGAGTTATACTCTACAATTCTGACGCCGTGGTGTCGAACAATACGATAGAGTGGTGTGATACTGGAATATTGGCCCGAGCGTGGTCAAATGGGACTATCGAAAATAATGTGATTGAATCGAATAAGAATTATGGAATTCGGGTGGATGGAGTAGACAACACCAAGAAGTGGAGTTCAAATCCTCTTATTCGTTGGAATACAATACTGAACACCGGGAGAGGTACTACCACCGCCAATGCAATACACATTCAGGATTACTCAGCACCTAAAATTATTGATAATGAAATTATTGACTACACTGAAGATGGGATTTATTTTGGCGAATGGTGTCAAGCGACCGTTGAAAATACGGCTATAGAGGCACAAGGGGGAAATTATGGCGTTGTCGGTTCGGTTCCTAGAACAGTTAAATTAATTAATTGTACAATTAAGAACACGGCCATTCTTGACGTTCTGGGTGGAACTTCATATTTCGTATTCACTAATACCACTTTCAACCAAAGTAAAGTTGACTTTTTCGATACAGTTTCAAACATCACAGTCAAATGGTTTCTACATACACATATCAACGATACATCTGGCAACCCGATAAGTGGATCTATTATTCGCCTGCGTGACAACACCAACGGCACTTTCGATCAGAACTTCACCACTGACGCAAGCGGCAATCTCAACTGGACCGTTCTAAAGGAATTCTACCAGAACAAATCGACCAAGATACTATACAGCCCCTACAACATCGCCGTCTCCAAACCCGGCTACTTCAACAAAACAGTCAACGTCACGATGAACACAAGTAAATACATCACGATTACATTAGACTCTGACGATGCGCCAATTGCAGACGCTGGTGTAGATCAAACCGTTAATGAGGATGCTGTGATAAATTTTAACGGTGCCGATTCAACAGACGACGTTGGGATATTATGGTATAACTGGAGCTTCGATGACGGTAATTATAATAATGGCACGAACGTCAATCCGAGCCATTCTTACACAAATTCAGGGACGTATATTGTTACTTTGAAGGTCATGGATACAATTGGCCAGTCGGATACAGACACTTGCCTAATCTTCGTCAACAACGTCGCCCCGATAGCGAACGCTGGGGGTGACAAAACAGGGAACGAAGGTCAGGCCATCACATTCGACGGCAGTGCGTCCTGGGACACTCCATCAGACAATTCAACTCTAACCTATATCTGGTACTTTGGCGATGGCGATAGTATGGCTGGGAGAGTTGTCGTCCACGCCTACGATGACAATGGTACGTTTACAGCGACGTTGGCGGTAACCGACGATAATGGATACGTGGCCTCCGATACGATTGAGGTGAATGTGAGTAATTTTGCCCCTTCGATTACACCAGTTGCCGACCAGACCGGCCAGCAAGGGGTTTCATTCAACCTGAAGATTAATGCTTCGGACGTGCCAGCCGACGTTCTAACTTTCTCGGATAACACGACCCGGTTCGACATAAACCCAGTGACAGGTATAATCCAGTTCACACCGACGAACGCTGATGTGGGGAATCATTCCGTGAAAGTGACCGTGACAGACGACGATGGCGGCACCAATTCTACCACATTCAAACTCGCGGTGCTGAACACGAATGACCCACCAAAGTTACAATCGATACCCGCCCAAGCTGCGACAGAGAACGTACCATTTACCTTACAGGTGGTAGCGAGCGACCCGGACGCGGGCGATAATCTCACGTATTCGCTGACTGCGTATCCAGTTGGAATGAGCATCAATCCGACGACTGGACTGATTACGTGGATGCCCACGAACGATGCGGTCGGGAGCCATGCTGTCACCATAAGGGTGAGAGATGCTGTTGGCCTATACGACGAGAAAAACTTTGCCATCACTGTTGCCAACGTGAACGATATACCGATGATTTCAACCAGCAGTCTAGCAAACGCAACCGAGGATGTGATGTATCTTTACCCCATCCAGGCGAGCGATGTCGATGTTGGCGACACTCTGACATATTCTCTGGACTCTGCGCTGGCGTTCCTATCAATCAATCCCAGCAACGGATTGTTGTATGGGACTCCAACGAATGCCCATGTAGGAATCCACCAGATAGTCGTGAACGTGTCTGATGGAACGACTTACATCACACGAAACTTCAACTTGACTGTAATCAACGTAAACGACCCACCAACTTTAAACTACATCCCTCCGCAGACCGCTTCCGAGGACATGCTGTTCAGCTTGCAGCATGTCGGCCAGGATGTTGATGTTGGCGATACCCTAACATATTCTCTGATTTCTTTTCCGACTGGGATGACCGTCAATCAGATAACAGGCCTAATCGCCTGGACACCGACGAACGACGACGTTAGCTCCCACATGGTCACAGTACGGGTGAGCGACGCGAGCGGGGCGTTCGCGGAAAGGTCGTTCCAGATAACGGTGGCCAACGTGAACGATGCACCGACGATTACCACAATGACCATACCGAACGCTACCGAGGGCATCATGTATCTTGCCACCGTGCCGACTGAGGACGTGGACGGGAATGTTTTGACGTACTCTTTCGATTCCGCTCCAACGTTCCTCTCTATTGATGGAAGAACCGGCTTACTTTACGGAATGCCCACCAACGCCGACATTGGCGTTCATAGAGTAATCGTCAACGTTAGTGATGGAACCACTTTCGTGACCAGGGCGTTCAATTTCACAGTGTTGAACGTGAACGATTTGCCGGTGATAACGAGTTACCCGGCGAGCGTGGCGAAGCCAGGAACGGAATACATTTACACGGTCATCGCGGATGACGCCGACGCTGGGGACGTGCTAACCATCTCGTTGGTCGCAGCCCCCGAAGGAATGACCATCAATAACCAAACCGGAAGGGTCGCGTGGACCCCTACGGAGGCTCAGGCTGGGCAAACGTATCGGGTCGTGGTCCAAGTGAGCGACGGCCACGGTTCGACCGCACAGGCGCTCTCTATC
>DAIRED010000006.1:0-23793 GCA_036795795.1 Thermoplasmatota archaeon
GGACTGGGCGCGGCGGCGCGCTGGGCCCAGATCACCGCCTCGGTGGCGCTGCGCCATGTGGGTCTGACCGTTCTGGTGGTGCTGAGTGGACTGGCGCTGCTGCTGGACTTCGGGCGGCGCGCCGGCCTGCCCAGGCAGCTCGTAGTAGTTGGACTTCGCCACGCGCTGGAGGACGCCGGCGATTATGTAGATGATTCCCGCAGCCAGCATGAGGTACGCGCCTGAACCGAGCCCCCACGACAGCTCGGCGTATCCGTAGTCGGAGAGGGATTCGCTCGCGCTGCCGTACACGGGGTTGGCGGCGACCTTGCCGAGTATCTCGCCGACGACGTTCGGCGACTCGCCAGCGAAATCCGAAATTGCGGACGAGATGCCGACGACGACCATAAGAATCGTGACGACCAGCATTACGGTGCCGACGCCCCGCGACAGGAACTTGTTGCCCATCTTCTTGCTCTCGCGGACGCCCACCGTCGCGAGGACGAACAGCCCGAGCCCGAGCAGCATCAGCCAGGCAAGCGGCACCGGGGCTGAGAAGACCTGGGCCAATCCCGCGCCCGTCTGCAACCTGCTGAACTGGAGCCCGTGCGCACCGTCTATCTGTACTATGTCGACGGGTCCACCCGTGGCGTAGTCCCCGGCCGCGACGTCTAGGGACACCGTGTACCAGGGAAGGAAGAAACCGACCAGCGCGAGCGCCATCGCGACGACGGACAACGCCAGCCCGATGGATTTTGCGTTCGAGCCGTCGATGTACGCCCACGGTATCAGCCTCGGCCCGAGTGTGCCCTGCTTGCGCTTGAGACGGTAAATCCTGTACACCCGCACCAGCAGGATGATGAGCATGATGGCGAGTCCGACCCAGATGAAGTTGACGAGCCACCAGCTCGCCTGGAATTTGGCTTCGCTCGCCTCGTCCAGCTCGCCGACCCAGCTCGACGGTTCGGTCCAGCGTTCGCCGCCGGTGAAATAGACCGGTCCCTGCGGGCCCCTCTCGCCGACGATGCCGGACTCGTCCGAACCGTAGTCGCCCCAGCACCCGGCGAAGTCGAGCCAGCCGCCCTCGCCCGCCTCGCCAACCATCGCAAGGTCGTAGTCGTCAGGGGACAGAACGCGCCCCGAGCCGGAGACCTTGTCGGAGGCCAGGCCTAGCGCCCCCTCGTACGCGCGCAGGTAGTTCGCGTGTGACCCTAGCGCCACGTAGACCTTCGGGTGCTCGTCGGAGGTTTCGACCATCGACCACTCCGCGCTCTCGCCGCCGTAGTGCTGGGAGTAGCCGGCCTCGACCGGTTCCTCGGAGGAATCCAGGATGACCGTCACCATCTCCCAGTCGCCCTCGTGGCGGTTCAGCGAGCCGTCGTTGAAGGGGTAGAACATCCAGTACTGGACAGCGTAGCCGCCGTTCCAAGCGGAGGTGACGCGCGCGTGGACCGTCGGCTCCGGCTCGCCCGCCTTGAAGGCCTCGAAGATGCCGTCGTCCTCGACCGTCCCGTCGCGGTTGTCCAAGTAGTAGCCCGCATCGGGGTTCGTCAGGGGCGCCAGCATCGCCGAAGAAGGGGCGCTGGAAATCGGGATGTCGTCGCCCGAGGCGTCGCGGCGCACGAGGCTGGAACGGTCGATGGCGTACTCGGGCGACACTGGATAGAAGCCTTCGTCGGGGTGCAGGTAGAGCATGGGCGCGAAGCGCTGCGCCAGCTGCAGCTCCGTGGAGTCAGGAATCGAATCCGAGTCGGCAACCGCCGGCACCGCTGCCAGCGAAACCAGGGAAGCCACGAACGCCAGCGCCAGGATGGCCGATAACGTCGCCGCATTGTCACGCATGCCCCGAGTATCCAGGACGTTGTAAATAAACGCTTTCCCGACGCGAACGAGCCGGGAACGAGGTCCGGGGCGGTGGCGCGGTGGCCGGAACCGTGCGCAGGGTTTTTTTGGAACCCAGGCAGGTGCGAGCGCCCTTTATGCGCCAGGCGCCGGCGGCATCCCGTAGGCCCCCTGGACGACGTGCACCGGCGGCGGGACGGAGCCCGCGAAGTCCTCCGCGAGCTTCCCCGTAACGGCGTAGCGGTAGAGCGCGGCCAGAAGGACGCCCTCGACGGCGCTCGACAGGACCGCGATGAATATCCAGTAGGCAATGGCTACGAAGATGCACGCCAGCAGGAGCATCCAGCCGCCGAAACCGACCACGATCACCGCGTAGTAGCCCAGCGCAATCGGAACGAGCCCGACGAGTGCCAGCAGGAAAAAGATGAGACCCGTGCCCATGTTTCCGATGAGCGCCTCGCCCCACGCCCCGCGCAGGACGGCGACGCTGCGCTTCACAGCCTTCCACGGGGTCAATCCCTCGTAAATCAGGACCGGAAGAACGAAGTACGTCGCGATGGACCAGGCCATCCCGGCGATTCCGGCGACTATCCTGCCGATGACCCCGCCCCTTTCCGCTATTGCCTTGAGGATGAGGGAGACAGTGGCCGCGAAGATGGCCCACAGGAATATCTCCTTTATGCGGCTGGACGCCACGCGGATTCCGTCCGAGACCGTCGGGTCGCCGCCGTTCAGGCGAATCATCGCGGCGCCGACGACCGCGGCGTTGAAGAACAGGATGATGAAGTTCGTGAGCAGGTAGAACAGGAATCCCAGCGCGACTGTCGCATAGAGCGTGACGCCCGTCGAATCGAAGAGCTGGAAGAACCATACCGAGCCGACGAAGGTCCCCCACAGGATTATCGTGGCTATGCCGGAAATCAGAGGCAGGAGCAGCAGCTCCTTGTCCTTCCTGATGACCCTGAAGCTCATCTTCGTCAGCTCCCAACCGCGCCCGAACATGCCCATAGTTCACCTTTGGAGGGGATATTGCCACGGGTTCTAAAAACTAACGGTGGGTACTCCCTCAGTACTCCCGCCACCGAGAGAGCATGTCAGCGACGCCACTCTCGAATGGAGATTCATTCCCTCAGTATTCTCTCCACGACGCTTTGCACTTGCAGCATCGGAAGATGCGCGTCTCGGGTTCGTCGGACTTCCTGGTCTGGCGCAGCACGAAGAACGCCTCGTTGTGGCCGCACTTGGGGCACTCGGCCTTCATTCGCGGCAGGACGTCTAGCTCCTCTGTGAGCACGACCATCTCCCGGTCGTGGGCCTGGCGGACCACCTTCTCCTCCGCCGGCGCGGCGCTGGTGTTGCACTTGCCGCACGCCCAGCTGCGCTTGGCCTTGTCCCATGTCAGCAGCCCCTTGCACTTGTCGCAGAACATCGCCAGCCCATCACGGGACCCGGTTATAACGATTTCGGGGCGGAAAACTTATTACGCCGTTCGGGATTGCTGGTATGGTACTCATGATCGCCAAGATAGACGAGAAGGAATGCAGCGGGTGCGGCGTCTGCGTGGACGCTTGCCCCGAGGAAGCCATTAAGGTCGCGGACGTGGCCAAGGTCGGCCAGAAGCACTGCGTCGGATGCGCGGCGTGCGTCGACGCCTGCCCGAACGGCGCGATCTCGGTGGGATGACATGGAGCGCGTGTACGTTCTAGTAGATGTCGAGCGCGAGAAGCTCGACGCGGCGATAATAGTTCTGAGCCAGATACCTGGCGTGGTCAAGGTCGACCCGGTCACAGGCGAGCACGACCTCGTCGTCATCGTGGACGGCGAGGAGCTGCCGAAGCTCCTCGGGACGGTCATCAGGAACCTGAGGAACGTGGACGGCGTCAAGGCCACCGAAACCTTGGTGGTCATCAACCAGCCCCGTTGATTATGCAAAAGGTTGAAATACCCGAAGCCATTACACGCTTCTACCCGAGTGGCGGATGCTGCGCAACCGGTACCGCTACCAGGGCAGAAATACGGAGGAATAAAAATGGCTGAGAAGCCCCACATGAACCTAGTGTTCATCGGACACGTCGACCACGGAAAATCAACGACAGTCGGCCGCGTCCTTCTGGACACTGGTCACATCGACCAGCACACGATCGATGAACTGAAGAAGGAAGCTGCCAAGGTCGGAAAGGCGACGTTCGAGTTCGCCTTCGTCATGGACAGGCTGAAGGAGGAACGCGAGCGTGGAATCACAATCGACGTCGCACACAAGGAGTTCAAGAGCGACAAGTACTACTTCACCATCATAGACGCGCCCGGCCACAGGGACTTCGTCAAGAACATGATCACCGGAACGAGCCAGGCCGACGCTGCGGTCCTGATTGTCTCCGCGCCGGACGGAATCATGGAGCAGACGAAGGAGCACATGTACCTCGCGAAGGTGCTCGGCGTTGGACAGATGATTGTCGCGCTCAACAAGATGGACGCGACGAAGCCAGTCTACGACGAGAAGATCTTCAACCAGAGGAAGGAAGAGGTCACCAAGATGATGAAGAACGTCGGCTGGAAGGACGACCAGTTCTCCGTTCTGCCGATATCCGCATACAAGGGCGACAACATCCACAAGGGCCCGAACGAGATGTCCTGGTGGAAGGGTGACACGCTCGTCGGCGCACTCAACAAGCTCAAGGAGCCCCTGAAGATGACCGACAAGCCGGTGCGCGTCCCGATACAGGACGTCTACACCATCACCGGAATCGGAACGGTCCCGGTCGGCCGCGTGGAGTCCGGCATCCTGAAGCCCGAGACGAAGGTCATCTTCATGCCGTCCAACAAGGTCGGCGAAGTCAAGTCGATCGAAATGCACCACCAGCAGCTCCCCGAGGCCAGGCCCGGCGACAACGTCGGTCTGAACGTCAGGGGCATCGGCAAGACGGACATCCACAGGGGCGACGTGCTCGGCCCGGTGGACCACCCGCCGTCCGTCGCGAAGACCTTCACGGCGCAGATAATGGTCCTGAACCACCCGTCGGTCGTCACCGTCGGATACACGCCGGTCTTCCACTGCCACACCGCGCAGGTCGCGTGCACCTTCATCGAGCTCGTCAGCCTGCTCGACCCGAAGACTGGCCAGCCCTACAAGGAGAAGGAGGGCCAGATAAAGGACGGAGTCGTGCAGTTCCTCAAGACCGGTGACGCCGCCGTCGTCAAGATTCAGCCGTCGAGGCCGATGGTCATCGAGACGAAGAGCGACTTCCCGCAGCTGTCGAGGTTCGCCGTCCGTGACATGGGCGCGACCGTCGCGGCGGGCATCTGCATCGCGGTCGAAAAGAAGGAGATGTAAGTTAGCGATAACGTCGGGTGAAAAATGGCACAAAGGGCACGCATCTCGCTCAGCGGTACGGACCCCAAGAAGGTCGACGGAGTCTGCATGCAGATAAAGACGATATCCGAGCGCACCGGAGTCAGCATGAGCGGCCCCATACCGCTCCCAACGAAGAAGCTCCTGGTACCCATCCGGAAGAGCCCGGACGGGGAGGGGAGCGAAACGTGGGAGCGCTGGGAGATGCGCATACACAAGCGCCTCATCGACCTGGACGCGGACGAGCGGGCCCTCAGGCAGCTCATGCGCATACAGGTACCCGACGGCGTCAACATCGAGATCATCCTGAGGTCTTAAGCGCCTACTTGGCCAGAGCCTCGGAAAAAGCTTTCCCAACTTTCCCTTTCTTCTCTTTGATTTTGTCTCTTAACAGCTGCGCCTCCGCGGGTTCGCCCGTGGCCTCAAGCGCGTCGGCCAGCGAGAGTATGGCCTCTTCCGACTCCGGGTCGAGCCTGACGGCCTCGCGCGCGCACGATAGCGCCATCCTCTTCTTCCCCGCGGCGATGTGAAGGCGGGCGCGCCCGACCCATGCCAGCGAGCCTGCGCCCGCCCCGACCGCCGCGTCGAACGCCTTCGCCGCACCGGCCTTGTCGCCGAGCGCCTCCCGCGCCTCCGCTAGGCCGAGCCAGGCGTCGCCGTAAGGCGGGCTCTCGCGCACGGCTTCCTCGAACGATTCGGCGGCGTCCTCGTACGCGCTGGCGGCGAGGAGCGCGTTCCCCTTCGCCACCCGCTCCGGGACGGTCTTGGCCTCGAAGTTCTTGGCTGCGGTCGCCGCCTCTTTGGTTTTCCCCGTCGCCAGATGCGCCCTCGCCAGCGCAAGCCAAGCATCGCGCTCGCCGGCCTTCGCGGCGCCCTCCAGCTTGACGGCGGCCTCCTCGGAGCGGCCGAGCGCCAGCAGCGCCTCGCCCTCGGCGGCTGTCAGGGAAGCGCTCGAAATCGAGAGCCCCCTGGCATCGATGCAGACCTTGAGCGCCTCGTCAGCCCCGCCCATGTCGACGAGGAGCCTCGCCTTCTTGGCCCACGGGACCGGGTCGTCGGGGGCGAAAGGCACGCGCGCGTCGACGCAGACCAGCGCGTCGCTGTAGCGTTTCAGTGAGAGAGTTAGCTCCTCCTTCTCCTTGAGGAGCTTCGGGTCCGGCGAGCCGCCCATGAGATAATCAATCGCCTTCAAGGCCTCGCCCCTGCTGATTGCCGCCTCGGCGTTGTCGCCGACTTCGACCATCATCCTGGCCCGCATCTCCCAAGCCTCGACGAACGCGGGGTTGAGAGAGATGGCGTTGTTCAGCGCGTCGATGGCCTCGTCGGGCCGCCCGAGCCACTCGAGGACCTCTGCCTTCGCGTACCAGGAGTGGTCGTAGTTCGGGTTCAGCTCGAGGGACTGGATGATGAGCTCGAGGCCCTCGTCCAGCTCCCCGAGCCGCGCGAGGTCGTGCCCCTTGGCGTAGAGGGCGTAGTCGAAATCCGGTCGGATTTCCAAGGAACGCGAGTGGTACGGTATCGCCTCGGCGTGCTTGGCCTCCTTGTCGAGAGCGTTTCCGATGTTGTTCCAGGCTATCTCGTAGTCGGGCATGACCTCGATGGCGCGCTCGAAGTACGGGATGCTCTCGTCCCAGCGGTCCAGGTTGTAGAGCGCGTTCCCGAGGTTGTTCCAGACGACCTCGTCGCCCTCGTCCAGCTCGACGACGCGGCGGTAGCAGTCGACTGCGCGCTCCAGCTGGCCGGACGCGTGGTAGGTGTAGCCCTTGTTGTACCAGGCGTGCTTGTAGGCCGGGTCGAGCTCGATGGCCTTGTCGTACGACTCGAGCGCCTCCGAGTAGAGACCGAGCATGAAGTATGTGAAGCCCTTGTTGTTCCACGCCTCCGAGTTGCCTGGGTCGAGACGTATCACTTGGTCGAACGCACGGATGGCGTCGTCCCAGCGCTCCATCGAGTACAGCGCGTTGCCGGTGAGGTTCCACGCTTCCAGAGAGTCGGGGTTTATCTCGATGGCTATGTCGTACGCCTCTATCGCCCCCTCGGCGTCGCCGGTCTGCTCCAGGAGCTGGCCCTTGCGCAGCCAGTGCGCCTGGTCGTCAGGCTCCGATTCCAGCAAATCCTCGAAGATGTCGAGCGCCTCATCCGCGCGCCCGAGCGAGACCAGCGCCGAGGCCTTGTCGTGCCAGGCGTCGACGTTGTTGGGGTTGATCTCCAGCGCGGTGTCGTACGCGGCCAGCGAATCCTCGTGCCTGCCCAGGTAGCAGAGGGTGTTGCCCTTGTTGTGCCAGGCCGTGTCGTACGCCCGGTCCAGTTCGAGCGCGCGCTCGTATTTGGCCAGAGCATCCTCGTGCCGACCGACCGAATCGAGCGCGACGCCGAGGTTGTTGCACAGGACTGCGTCGTCCGGGAAGCGCTCCAGCGCCTTCTCGAAGCGTTCGATGGCCTCGGCGAACATCCCGTGGTCGCAGAGCGTCGTGGCACGCAGGTAGTCCTCGTCGTCGTCGAGCGCCTGCGCGGTCAAGCGCCTGCCCCCGGGATCCTTCCAACGCAGGCCGTCCCGCCACATTCCCCGGCTCCCCGCCCGCCGTTCAAGCCTTCGCCTCCAGCTGCTTGACGACCATCTTGGACGCGATGTTAAGGAATTCGAGTTCCCTGCCGACGGGTATGGTGGCGCCGGCTGCAATGTTGTGGCCGCCGCCGAAGCCTCCGACCATCTCTGCGGCGTCCTTCATAATCGCCGAGAGGTTCAGCCCCCTAGCTACTAGGTCCCTGGTACCCCGCGCGGAGACCTTGATTCCGTCGTCCGCCTTCGTGAGCCCGAATATCGGTATGTCGCGCCTGGCACAGTCGGAATTGAGCGCCATCCCCGCGACCGTCCCGACGACGCTGTCCATTATCCTGTCGCCGGCATCGAAGTACTGGAGACCGTCCATCGGCGTGATTCCCACGTCGCGGACGACCTGGAGGCAGTCCACGAGGTTGCGGCGGTGCCCCTGCTGGAGCCCGAACGCCTCGCGCAGGGCCTCCCCGCGGTCCCCCTTGGCCACCGCCAGCGCGACGTCGCCTTTCTCGTACCGCCCGCACGAGTTCATCAGGGTTGCGAACTCCTTGGCATCGTGCAGCGCCGTGCCTGGCTCCTCCCGTGTGAGCACGTACACCTCGGACGTGAGCTTCGCCGGCGTCCCGCTGTTGGCCAGGAGCCCCTCTAACCTCTGGATTATCCTCATCCTCTCGCCGCGGTTGAGGTCCACCCAGGCGCGCCAACGCTCCCCGTCCCTGAGGCGCACCTTGGAGTCAATCATGAACTTGATGCAGGCCTCCTCGTCGTTGGTCAGCCCGGGCAGCTTCGGGTCCGACTGGTACTGGAGCATCTTGTACGCTGGGCGCGTCTCGCGCCCGAAGAAGGAGATGTCCTCCATCGTCTCCACGAGCCCGGCCTTCTTCGCGTCCTCGAGGATTTGCGCGTTGAGGCCGGCCAGCTTGCCGAGGCTCCGGTCCTGCAGGTCGCCGATTGCGCCGATGATTGCGATTGGGGAGAGCTCGACGTTCTGCGGGTCCATCTCCCTCGCCACGAGATACGTCGCGCCCGCGCCGCTCAGCTCGCGGCTCCCGTCCAGTCCGTCGAAGTGGGGGTTGACCTGGGGGATGGCGTCGTCGACCGTGTCGAGAGCGTCCGCGAGCCTGGTGAGGTCCATCCGCTGCTCGCGCGTGGGGGCGCCGCTGCCGGACGGGACGTGGTGGTCGCAGATGATGGCGTCCATGCCCTTCAGAAGGGGGAGCTGGCCGCTGCCAAGGTCGGTGAACCAGACGAGGCGCTTCTCGCCCCTGAGCGACGCCGCCGTCGGCTCGTCCATCTTCTTGACGAAGCGCACCTCGTGCGGCTTGCCGAGGCGCTCCAGCGCCCTCGACGCGACCGCGCCCGAGCATATCCCGTCGGCGTCGATGTGCGTGACCACGAGAACGGAGTCGGCGCGACGGACGGCGACGGCAGCGCGCCTTACCTCCTTTTCCAACCTGCTCATCGCCAACCCCATGGCGCGGCATGGATAAAATCATTGGCCCAATAGCCAGGGCGGAGGAGGGGGCTGGCGGGCGGGAGCGAGGGTTGCGAGCGACCCAGCTAGTGAGAAGTTGGTTTTGGGTCGCCACAACCCGAGCGAGGACGAGCGAAGCTCGTCCGAATGTACTTTGCCAATTGGATAAATTGTACCTTCGCGACGAGGGTGCGGGAGGGTTGTGCTTAACCAACCTCGCAAATTCTATCTTCGCGGCTCAGAGATGGGCTTACTTCACGTCGCCCTCGAGCTTGGCTTCCATCCCCTTGAGCTTCTCGGCCAGCTTCTTCTCCGCGCCCATTATCCTGTCGCCTGCGTGGTGGGCCGCCTCGCTGAGCTTCTGCATGCTGGTCTCGGTCTGCGGGGCTCCGGCGGTCGGAATCCACTTGGGGAAGTACTTGAGCAGGACGATGTCACCCACGTGCGCCACCCAGCGGAACGGGACCGCGACGGCGTACGAGTTCTCGACGACGAGCGGGTTCGGGTTGCCGATGTAGAGGCTCTCGATGGCGCACCGGTCCGTCTCCAGTATGACGTCGTCGATGTTGCCGAGCGATATGCCCTTGTCCGTGTACACTTCCATCCCGACCACGTCGCTGAGTTCCGTAAGCATGATTATCACCCACGGTATTGTAGAACGCATTAAATACACTTTCGATGCCTTTTCAAGGGGAATTTATTTACCCGAGGGGGATAATGGCTCCGGCATGGCCCAAACGCCGTGGAACGGCCCAATCAACAGGCTCGACGCGTTCCGCTTCGAGATTCCGCAGAGCTACAAGCCAGCGATGCGCACGTCTGGCCTCATCTTCTCCGACGACGCGATGATGGAGAAGATTCGCGGCGACAACGCTGCCGAGCAGGTGGCCAACGTCGCAACCCTCCCCGGAATCGTCGGGCGCTCGATGGCGATGCCGGACATCCACTGGGGCTACGGTTTTCCCATCGGCGGAGTCGCGGCCACCGACTCGGAGGAGGGCGTGCTCTCACCCGGCGGCGTCGGGTTCGACATCAACTGCGGCGTGCGCCTGGTCAGGACAGATTTGACCGCGGCGGACGTTCGGTCGCGCGTGCGCGAGCTCGTCGATTCGATGTTCGCCAACGTGCCGTCCGGCCTTGGCTCGAAGGGGAAGGTCCGTCTGACGAACCAGCAGCTCGACGACGTGCTGGACACGGGCGCAGAGTGGGCCGTCGAGAACGGCTACGGCTGGGCCGGCGACATCAAGCACACCGAAGAGGAGGGGCGTATGAAGAACGCCGATTCCTCGTTCGTGAGCCAGAGGGCGAAGCAGCGCGGGATGCCGCAGCTCGGTTCGCTCGGAGCTGGCAACCACTTCCTCGAGGTCCAGCGGGTCGCCGAGATTTTCGACCCCGTCGCCGCCAAGGCGTACGGAATCGACGCCGTCGACCAGGTCATGGTCATGATTCACACGGGTTCGCGCGGGGCTGGCCACCAGATCGCGACCGACTATCTGCGGGAGATGGAGTCGGCGGCCCGCAAGTACGACATCCAGCTCCCGGACAGGCAGCTGGCCTGCGCGCCCGTGACCTCGAAGGAGTCCCAGGACTACTTCAGGGCGATGGCCTGCGGTGCGAACTACGCCTGGGCGAACAGGCAGATGATTCTCCACTGGGTGCGCGAGTCGTTCGAGCGCACGTTCTCCCGGAAGGCCGACGAGCTCGGGATGCGCTTGGTCTACGACGTGTGCCACAACATCGCCAAGCTGGAGGAGCACGAGGTCGATGGCCGCCGCCGAAAGGTCTACGTCCACCGCAAGGGCGCCACCCGTGCGTTCGCCGCTGGACGCGACGAAGTCCCCTCAGACTACCGAGACGTCGGCCAGCCCGTTCTGATTCCGGGGGACATGGGGACATCGAGCTACGTCCTGGTCGGGACCGAGCTGGCGATGCGCGAAACGTTCGGTTCGACGTGCCACGGCGCGGGCAGGGCGATGTCCCGCGAGGCAGCGATGCGCCGCTTCAGGCCGGACGAGATAAAGGCCGAGCTGGCGGCCAAGGGCATCTACGTGCGGGCTGCCAGCGCCGAGGTCCTCACGGAGGAGGCGCCGTCCGCGTACAAGCGCGTGGACGACGTCGTGCGCGTGGCCAGCGGAGCCGGGATTTCCAAGCTGGTCGCGAAGATGGTGCCGATGGGCGTCATGAAGGGCTGATGGACCATCTATCAAGGAGATGAATGAGGCGGCCAGCCATTGCGGGCGCGGCTTTCTCAAGCGCCTTCAATCTTCTTCTTTACGTAGTACGTCAGCTCGCCGTGCCCGACGTACCCGCGCTTCTCCAGCATCTTCCGCGAAGCCTCGTTGTCGTTTTCCACGAGCGCAGCTGCAACGAGCATGCCCATCCCGTCGCCGATTCGCTCCATCTCATCCAGAAGGGCGGTGGCGATGCCGCGCCTCCGGAAATCAGGGTGAACGCCGAGGCGGTTTCCCCAAATCTTGCGCCCGTCATGAGTGCCCAGTACGACGCCGGCGACCCTGCCGTCGATTTCGGCGACCAGGAAGATGGAGCTGGGTTGGCTCAGTTCACCCGCGACGCGCTCCCTGCTGTCGCGCCCGCCCGGCCGGTACGGCAACCCGCCAGCGAGCCAGATTTCTGCGCAGGCGTCGTAGTCGGCGATGGTCATCCGCCTTATCGCCACAGAACTCACGGCCAAGCCTCCTTCCAAGCGCCCCATGATTGCCTCGCCTCCCCGGCCTGGGTCCGGAGACCCATCGAATCGAACGGGACGGGCGCCCCAGGATGGTCGAACATGAAAGCCCATACGGCCATCTCGGTATTATCATGCACTGCTATATCGAAGAACCGCCGCACGAACCGGGCTTGCTCGCCGCCGTCGCTCACCCAGCCGGCAGGTTCGGCACTTGCATGCCAACCGACCTCGGTGAATGCGATGCGCTTGTCCGTGCTTTCGTCGATGATGGAGTAGTAGTCGGATGGGATTTCCGCCGGGTCTCGATAGACGAGGCACGGATAGGTTGTGAAGCCAGCCAGATCCGCGTCCGGGAAGTCGTCCAGGAGCTCCCACTCACCCGACCCGTTCTCCCCGCCGAACAACCCCCCTTTCAATCCCTTCAACCGCTCATACTGGAATATCGTGAAGACCTCGGTATCCGGTGAAACGGCCTTCACCGAATCGTACGTCTCCGCGAAGAGGTCCACGAAGGTTTCGTAGTCGGTCTGGCTCTTCTCATGTAGGATGTTGATTTCGATCCCGAGCGCCAGGTAGGGCGGTTCGTATTCAGCGCAGAAATCCCCTGCCCATTCGACGTAGCGAGCCTTGTTGGCATCGTTCAGCGGCCTCAGCAGCGCTCCCGTGGAAGCGTCGAAGATCTGCGCCTCCACAACAGGAATGTAATGATTGGCATCCGCGAGCCCGACCAGCACGGCCGGAGTCCCGTCCTCTTCCCCCAGCTCTGCCCAGTCGCCGGCCCACGAGACCACCTCGCCAATTTCGCCCTGGAGTTCGAGGAATTCGGAGAAGTCTTCGCCCTGGAAGCTCCTCGGTGTTAGAGCCACACCTTTATACGGTTCTGGAATTCCCCCGGTCCCGTGATTCTGGTTGAGCGCCACCAGCGCCGCTGCGGCGACGAGGACGAATGCCACCAGCGAGGCAATCACGGCCTTCAGCAGAGTGTCCACGTTCAATCTCCAGCGGACATAATGACGCAGATGGTTTATTTACATTCGCTTCCTCGCAATTCCGTCCCGATGAATCCACCAATACCTTTTTTACCGCCCTCTTCATTGCCAACCGCATGGCGGACTACGCTGAGCTGCTCCAGAGGGCGCGCTCCAAGATACCACAGTCAAAGTCGAGCGGCGAGAGGGTCATCCTTCCTGAGCCGGACATCATGGTCGAGGGCAAGAACACGGTCCTGAAGAACTTCATGGACATCGTCGAGGCCGTGCGCCGCGAGCCGGACCACCTGCTGCACTACATGCTGAGGGAGTTCGGGACGGCCGGCAACCTCGAGGGGCGAAGGGTCATCTTCAAGCGCAAGCTCTCCGAGGACCAGGTCCGCGACCGGCTCAGGAACTACTACCAGATGTACGTCATCTGCACCGAGTGCAACCGCCCGGACAGCCACCTCGTGAAGGAGGACCGCGTCCTGATGCTCGAGTGCGAGGCCTGCGGTGCCAGGCGCCCCGTCAAGGCCATCAAGGCCGCCTCCGAGGAAAAGGTCGCAGTCCTGGAAGAGGGCAAGGTCTACGAGGTCATGATAGAGGACGTAGGAAAGCGCGGCGACGGAATCGCCCGCGTCGATAAATATATCATCTACGTGCCTGGCGCATCCCGAGGGGACAAGGTCAAGGTCAAGATAGAGAAGATAACCGGAACGACGGCGTTCTGCCACATCTCCAACGAGTGAGGCTAATGCCACCGGGGGCCAAGGAATACCGGATCGTCGCCTCGATGGGCGCCGTCATGGTCGTCACGCAAGCGCTGGCCCTCCTGCTCGCTTTCCCGTTCAAGAATGCGGGATTCCAGGCCTTCGAGGACCCGAGCGACCCCATCAACCCGATAATGTACCTCGCGGCCATCCTGCTGTTCTCTGGTGTCATACTCCTCATAGTCAAGCTCGGGCGCAAGAACATCATCAGGGCGCTAATCCTGTTCGCAACGTGGGCGGTGCTGGTGGACGTCTTTCTGCTGGGATTCGCGTACCTGTTCTACTACTGGTTCGGGATAGAACACATCGTGGACGGGTTCGGGCTCTGGGAGCTGTCGTTCGCGTTCGCCGCGCTGATGGCCAGCGGGTTCACGTACATGCTCGTTGTCAATCCAGAGTGGTACGTCGTGAACTTCGTTGGGATACTGGTCGGCGCTGGGGTTGCGTCGATACTGGGCATCTCCCTCTGGATACTTCCGATGCTCATCCTCCTCATCGCCCTCGCCATCTACGACGCGATATCGGTATACAAGACAAAGCACATGATTTCCCTCGCCGACGCGGTCACGGAGCAGCACCTCCCAGTCTTGATGGTCTTCCCCAAGGACGAAGGGTACTCGTTCAAGGAGCAGAAGGGCATCAAGGCGGACCTAGACTCGGGGAAGGAGCGCGAGGCGATGTTCATCGGCCTCGGCGACATCGTGATACCCGGCGCGCTCGTCGTCTCCGCGTTCGCCAACCTCCCGTGGGACGGAGCTGGATTCATCGGGAAACCGCTCGTCGTCGCCATAGGGACGATTGTCGGAATCCTTGTAGGGTTCTACTTCCTGATGCGCTACGTCCTCAAGGGGAACCCCCAGGCCGGGCTGCCGCTGCTCAACGGCGGAGCCATCATAGGGTACGCGATAACCTACCTGCTGGCTTACGGCGACCTGACTTTCGGAATCGTCTGGTGAGAACGTGAAATTCCTGCTAGTCTCCGACCTGCACGCGTCCGCGCGTGCCCTCGAGGCGATTTCCTCTGCGGCGGAGGAGCACAAGCCGGATTGCATCCTTATCGCCGGTGACCTCACGACCTTCGGGCCGGCCGGCTTCGCGGACGAGGTGGCGCTGCTCGGGAATACGCCCGTGATGGCCGTGACGGGGAACTGCGACACGCCGGACGTGAGGGAGAGGATGGAGGCGCTGGGGATTTCAATAATTGACAGGGTCGTGCGAGCCGGCTCCGTCGACATCGCCGGCGTCCCGTGGAATGGCCGCAAGCGCATCTTCGACGGCGCGAGCGAGGCGCTGGTTTCAGCGCTCGGCACCCGCGATAAATCCAGACCTCTCGTCATCCTATCGCACTGCCCGGCGCTCGGAGTCCTCGACGAGGCCGCTCCAGGCGCGCAGGCCGGCAGCCAGCACATCACCGACATAGTCCATTCAGAGAAACCAGCCGCGCTGCTCAGCGGCCACGTGCACGAGGCGCGGGGAATCGTGCGCTCGGGGGGAACGGTCTTCGTCAACGCGGGACCGGCGATGGCGGGGAACGCGGCGCTGGTCACCTTCGCGCGCGGGAAGCTGGACGCAGTCCTGCTCTGACCGCGGCAAACTATTTCTAATGCGACGAGGATTGCACTGCGGGACGCATGATAAAAACCTACGTTCAGGGTTTCGACGACAACCTCGGCGGCGGCATTCCGGACGGGCACGTCGTGATGGTCTCCGGCACACCGGGAACGATGAAGTCATCTTTCACATCCAGCATCCTCTACAACAACGCCAACAGGGACGGCAACAAAGGCCTGTACATCTCCCTGGAGGAGAGCAAGGAGAGCCTCCTGAAGATGATGGCCAACCTCGGGATGACGAAGATAGACGAGACGAAGCTCTTCATCGTCGATATAGGTCGCCTGAGGCTCGAGCACCGCAGCGCCGACGACGGCCAGGACTGGCTCAAGATACTCACCGACTACCTGAAGCGCAAGGTCACCGAAGACGGGATGAAGATTGTCGTGCTGGACTCGCTCACGGCCCTGTACAGCCTGGCCGAGTTCGAAAACCCTCGCCAGGACCTGTTCCACTTCTTCGGATTCCTTAAGCACCTGGGCGTGACGACGTTCCTGATATCGGAGATGACGCCGGACTCGCCGGCGTTCGGACCGTTCAGGGAGGACTTCCTGGTCGATGGCAACATCTACCTCAAGCAGCACGAGGTCGGGGAGACGGACGTGCACCTCAGGATGCGCTGCGTCAAGATGCGCCACGTGAACCACTACAGGGGGTACTACGCGCTGTATTACCGTGAAGACGGGTTCATGGTGACGAGAGTGATTTCCGATTAATTTACGCCCCATAAAATCGCAAGCAATAATGATGGCCAGCGATTGAAAGTTGAATCTTGCCCACCTTCGCATTTGGTAACGTTACACGCCGCGCTGGCGCGCGATTTCCTCGATCTCTGAGAGGAAATCCCTCATTTGTTGCTGGTGAGCCGCCTGCTTTGCCATCACATCCCAAATGTCCCCTTCGGCGGATTGTCCCTTCCGCTCCTGAGGGTTGCCAGCAAAGTGCTTGGTGCGGATTGGCTCGAACTCCGGCGAGCGCGGGTCGATGCCGCGCGACTTCAGCGCAGCTTCGCGCTCGCGCAGGTCGTTGTCCTTCTGCCGCGCCGACTCCGCCTGCTTCTGCATCACTTCCCAGACGGACTCGTTCCCCTCTGGCACCGGGACGATTCGCTTGCCCGAGCCGCCGCAATCGCGGCACTTGCCCGAGGCGGCGCAGTCGGGGCAATCGACGATCTTCTTGCTCAGGAATCCGACCTCCGCTATGCCGCGCCCATCGCACTTCCTGCACTTGCCAGTTCCCTTGCACGGCTTGCACGGCGTCTCGACCTGTCGCATCTGAGCCCTCCTTCCGGTGGGGGAAGGGAAAATGGGTAGAAAACTGTTCGCTCAGTACGACCCTTTTATCTTGTTCCGGTCGACGGCGATTCCGCCTGGCGTCGCGATGAGCATGTGCTTCCCGATACCGGCCACGTCGCCGCCGGTGTCCTGCGCGACGGCTTTGAGGTCGGCGATGATGCGCTTGAGCGTCGGCTCGTCGTTTGCGATTGATTCGTAATCCACGATGAGGATGTTGTTGGCGTACAGGTTCTCGGTGAGGTTCCCGAGGTCCTCGTATCTGTATATCTCGGCTACCCTGACGGTCGCGCGCCCGCCGGCGGCTGCCGCTCCTGCTGGCCCGTCGTCGAACCTCATGTCACCCAAATCGAGATAGTGGTCCTCGACGCCACCCTCTTTCGCGCGCTTGAACGGCTTCTTTCTCATGATGCCGGTTGTCATCCCAACCACTCCTTTGCTAGATGGCATAACTGCGACGAGCCATATAAACCTTTTCGACGCGGCGCGGCGGCCTCCCGCCACCGCCGGAAACTCGCGCCAGTTGCCGCCCGATTCGCCCCCGCCCTTAACGGCAAAGATATTATACCCCTAGCGTTTATGCCGGACTTACCAAAACCGGCCATGCTGGAGGACATAGGATGACTACTGCGCAAGACGTTCCCGCCGACAAGCTCATCGCCAAGATGGCGGAGAAGATGAAGGCGAACGAGAAGATTGTGGCCCCCGAGTGGGCAGCCTACGTGAAGACCGGAATACACAAGGAGAAGGCCCCGACCGAGAAGGACTGGTGGCACCGGCGCGTGGCAGCCGTGCTCAGGAAGGTCTACGTGTACGGCCCTATCGGCACCGAGCAGTTGAGCGCCAAGTTCGGAGGGAAGAGGGACAGGGGCTCGAAGCCCAACAAGTCCCGCTCCGGAAGCAGGGCCATCATCAGGCTGTCCCTCAGGCAGCTGGAGGCGTGCGGCTACGTCGGCCCCTACAAGAAGCTCGGGCGCCAGGTGGCGCCGCAGGGCCAGAAGTTGCTCGACGCCGCAGCCCGCGAGGTCATGGCCGAGCTCGTGAAAGAGCGGCCGGAGATGGCGAAGTACGCCTGAAGTGACGGAGATGGACGACGAGGAGCTTCAAGCGCTGAGAAGGAAACGCGTGGAAGAACTTCAGCGCCGGCAGCAGGACGCCGCCGCGGAGCAGAAGCAGCGCGAGGCGATGGACGCCCAGATGCAGCAGGCGATGCGGCAGATTCTCACCCCCGAAGCGAGGGAGAGGATGGCGCGCCTGAAGATAGCCTACCCGGATGTGGCGGCCTCGGTGGAGCAGCAGCTCATCGGGCTGGCCCAAAGCGGGCGGCTCGACCGGATGATAGACGACGCGACCCTGCAGCAGATTCTGCAGAAGGTTCTTCCCGAGAAGAGGGACATCAAGATAAAGAGGATGTAACGGAGCGTGAAAAGATGGCAAGAGTGAAGCAGCCCGCGAAGAAGGCGCGGCTCATGGCGGCGACGAAGTCGAACAGACGCGTACCAGCCTGGGTCATGCAGAGGACGAACCGCAGGTTCCTGAGGCACCCGAAGCAGAGGATGTGGCGCAGGAGCCGGCTGCAGCCGTAACGGGGGAATGAAAAATGCCTGCTGACGAGACCGTGGGATTCGAGTCGATGTCCGTCGTCGTCCCGCTGGGGAACGCGATAAAGGGGATACCGAAGACCCAGAGGGCCGCGAGGGCGATAAAGGTCATCAAGCGCACCGTCGCGAAGGCGATAGGCGAGGTCGAGACCGCCATCTGGATTACCGAGGAAGTCAACGAGGTCATCTGGGCCAGGGGCCGCGAACGGCCTCCGAACAAGCTCATCGTGATAGCCGACATCATCGACGAAGGCCACGTCGAGGTCAGGCTCCCGACCGAGGGCGAGCTCGGCGGAGAGTAGGCCTGGCGTGAGCTCATGATGAGGAAGATTAACGTTTTCGGCAACCCATACGTGGGCGTTTTCTGCAGGGCTAGCGAAAAGCTGGCCTGCGTGCCGCCGCTCATGGACGGCGAGATCAAGCACGCCATCGCAGAGGTTCTGGACGTGGACATAGTCGAGACGATGCTCGGTTCCTCGATACTAGTGGGCAGCCTCGTCGCCATGAACTCCAGGGGCGCCGTCGTCGCCGGCACGGCGACCGACACAGAGGTCAGGATGCTCGAGAAGCACATGAAGGTAGTGCGCCTGAAGCACCGCCTCAACGCCGCCGGCAACAACGTCCTCATCAACGACAGGGGCGCGCTGCTGAACCCTGGCTTGGACCAGAGGAGCGCGGACAGCATCGCGCGCGAGCTCGACATCGAGGTCCTCAGGGCGCCGATAGCCACAGCGATGACCGTCGGCAGCGCCGGCGTCGTCACCAACAAGGGGATGCTCTGCCACCCCAGGGCGTCGCCGGAGGAGCGCGAGACGTTCTCCAAGCTCTTCGGCGTGCCGGTCCAGATTGCGACGGCGAACTACGGCACGGCGCTCGTGGGCGCGTGCATGGCCGCGAATACGAAGGGGTGCGTGGTCGGGTCGACGTCGACGCCGATAGAGTTGGGCAGGATAGAGGACGGATTGTTCCTCTGATTCTTATCAAGTTGACCAAAAGAAGAGACGAGTAGCACATGCCCGGGATATAGCCTTTTTGATGCTTCAACACCCCCGTAAAATGTGTCGGCCGTTCATCGGCGGGGCGTTCCCGACCACGGTTTATTGGGGAGGCTCACGCTGCCACACAACGCCTTCTGGCGTTTTCTCCGGCAGGTCCGGGGGTTGCGGAAGGTCATTTTTCACTCCCATGATTTGTAAAGCGTTACAACCTTTTCCTCCGGGGTGAATCGCGATAATCCTACCAATTCAATTCACCCCCGAAAATGGAGGAAAATCGACACATAGTTTCCTCCCATATTTTCGTGTGCAATACATTTCGCGTACTCTAATTATATGATTCTAATTTTATATGTTCTGCAGTCTTAATGGCGGAAAGGAATATTGCCATTGGATATGTTATTAAGGGACATCTCCCATGGGTTCAAAACGTAGTAGGAGAATGAAATAAATTATCATTGTAATTATCGTAACCGAAAGTATCAACAGAGCTAGATAACGATTTTTATGTGGCAAGTGCAATTTAATGGCCTTATAATATTTCCAAGTAGTATATAAAATAAGTAGTGTGGCTAGGAAAATAAGCAATAAAAATATTCCTATGCCGCCCAAGGGAGCACCCCCGCATTACATAAAAATAATTGACCGGAATATAAATCATAACACTTCATATTTGCGAGATAATACTGATCTCCACTTTCATCACTGTGCCATACCTCTTCTTGAAGGTCATTGATAGTCTCTTCAACAGATTCACCATCATTTAATGTCAACGTTAAAGTGAATGTGCCAGTGCCATGAGATACACCATCCGCACCCATAAACACAATATCTTCTGCATAGTTAGCCAATTGATCCACCTCTCCATCTACCTTAAATTGCCATCCAGAACATGTGTGCAACCAGAAATAATCAAGTGCGGGTCCCAACCTTTCTATTTCAGGTTCGATACCGTCCCAACCAAGGCAGTCGTCACCCAAATATAGATCATCAGAAAATGCTATTTTATATCCTATATCTCCATTGCCATGCGTATACATATATAGCATAACTGTGTCTGTTGATATAACTCTATTGTTTTCCATAAAATTTGTTATCCCATTACAAAAGTCAGAAAACGTTACTCGTCCAGAGATAAGTGTGGATTGAAGACCTATAGTCTGTAAATCATATTCAACTATGGCTGACGGATAAAGTTCATCTAAATCAGTGGCACCCCACATTATTTCAACTGCCCAATCAAAATCGGTTATACCGAAAATCAGTGCATATCGATTTGTATATATAAACGGATTTTTATCGATTTTATCATTTAACTCATCATTATCTGTATCTGGGTTCGTGGGGTCTAAACCGTAAATTCCTGAAAATGGATTGTTAACCTCATACGAATTAAGAAATCCATCCCCATCTGTATCAGCATTGGGATCATTGTACAGGTTAGGATTAAATACGGGATAAAATAACGCTTCACGATCCGACAATCCATCATCGTCAGTGTCCCACTCCTTTGGATTTGTATTATATATGTTTACCTCATTGTAATAAGAGATTCTATCATTATCTGTAGTATATTCGTCTACCCAGATATCAAAGAAAATTTCACAATCATTGTCATCACCGGATATGCCATCTTCTAATCCACATGTATGCCCATAACCGGTGTCATCATCTATCTGACAATCATCTCCGGACCAAGTTCCTTGATGAATATCATACCATACAGTAATATACTCCCAATCTAACGATATACCGATGTCGCACAGGTCGTCGTCGCTGTGCCCCTGGTCATCGTCGTAGAGGACGATTATTATCTCTATCTGTGAGTCTGTGTCCCAATCGGAGAGCCCTTCTGATGTAAACGTTAGATTGTCACCAATCTCGTCCGGCGTCTTGTGTGAATCCTGGTCCCATTCCGTTACACCGTCAGCGTTCGTCCAATCCGGCGTATTGTCAGTGTCGTCATCGCTCCACTGCCCATACATCACCTGATCAATGAATATCTTCACAAAGAAGTCGCCCGCATAAGAATCGTCCGGGTCTATCGGGTCCAGCGCAAGTATCTCCGTTATATTCACGGTTACTTCCAAGTCCACTAGCGGGTCGAGGTCCCTATCGTCCGGCACTTCATCAAGATCTGTATATGCGGTATCTGGGCTCGTGTAATATTTGGTAATCTCCTCCCCATCAGACCAACTATCCGTATCCGAATTCGGACTATCGGTGATGTATCCTTCATCCTTAATTTCCTGTTCGCTGATTGCTCTCGTTCGCGGAATGAGCCAATACCATGCCTCAGGACCGTCGTCGATGTCATCATCATCCGAGTCCGGAACGTTTACGAACGTTCCAAATCCGCCGATGCCAGCGTTATTGGGGTCGCCAATCTCGCCCCATGGCTCATCCGTGTCATAAATGCCATCGATATCGGTGTCGTTCCAGCCATCTCGTAACCCATCCAAATCCGTGTCGACTTGGCGCGGGCTTGTGTACGATACCTTGACTTCGTAACCATCCATGAGGCCATCATTGTCAGTGTGTTTCGAAGTCGGATTCGTCAACTGCACCGATTCCTCGCAATCGTCAAGATTGTCGGTGTCCGTGTCCTTCAATCTGGGATCTGTTGGCATCTGCGGGTTGTATCCATCATGGTCCTCTGCGTTCAGGTTTAGCTCGTCACCGTCCCAGAGGCCATCGCCCAACGTCATCCCAAGCCTTTCCCACGCATTCAGCGGGTACACCAGCACGACATCATCCACCATGAGCATCGGCACGTTCATCGGCGGCATCCCCGACCACGGTTTATTGGGGAGGCTCACGCTGCCACACAACGCCTTCTGGCGTTTTCGTCGGCAGGTCCGGGGGTTACGGAAGGTCATTTTTCACTCCTATTTTTTTAAAGCGGTACATTAATCTTTAGCCTTATATTTAACAATAAATATAGATACAAGTATTCCGAATGTGACACTCGAAATATAGGCAACAATAGAAATGTTGTGTGGCACAGTTATAGACTTGATTGTCATATTGAATGATATTTGTTCACAGATGGATTGTGTATCATTCTCAATGACAGACAGGACAAAAATATTGTCGCCATAATCTATGTTAAAATTTAACACCTGACTTGAAAATAGAGTTGAATCAATTTTTGCTTGTAATAAAATTGGATGAGAATTATTGTCGGCGAGAAGATTAATAGTGGAATCAGCTATTATTTTATTAGCTCCACCACTTTCAAATGATCCCCCATCATTATCATAGATCGCCAAATAACAAGAAATATTTCGACGCGCTATATTTGAATTCGTAATTCCACAAGATATTTCAAATGGTTGCTCTTCGTAAAATGTACATGGATATTTAATATAATCAATATTTATATCGGTATTGTCATCGTAATATAGAATATTCACGAGTTCCGATTGTTCGAAATTACTCACTGAAATATTTTCTCTTGGCTTGGCTTCGGTGATAAGCCATATTTGCCAATAGGTAATTGATAATAGACAAAATACTACCATCCACACGCTAACAATTTTAATCTTATTTTTTCGTACCATTTTATCACCAATACATATATCTATTGTGTTCTCCATCTACTGAGCATTTAAACCATAGCCTTGTCATGTAGGTGTTATATAATAAACTTTTATCATAAAAACCATCGCTCGCAAAACAGTTATCAATGCAGAGGCCACAATATCTATCTACATTCGTATAGTATTCAACATTTTGCGCACTCATAAAACAATTAGTATTATAGCAATATGTTTCTAGCTCGGGATATACGTTGAATTGAGCATCGTCTAATTGACCGATTCCAATACTATGCCCAAGTTCGTGACTGAAGGATTGACGCCATGAATAATAATGATCAAAACCTTTTTCTATTGCATATTTCGGAATGAAAATCCCATAATTTTCATCAGTTGCTCCCCCTTTATCTTCATCAGAATTAAATAATTTTCCAATGCAACAGTATACATGGGTTGTATTCATTTGGTGATATTTACTTTCTACGTTACATCGTATTGTGTAATCTGTATTCCCATCGTTATCTGATGATTCGGATAGAGGAATTTCTTCATCAAGTTGTAATTCTAGGTGAATCCCCGAGAAATTTAGTAGAGAAAATGTAGTGTAGTATCTAATAATCCAATCTAGAGCGTCCATGTTTGGAGTGAAACTGGTAAACCAATCAATCTCAACGAATAAGTCTGGATGCGTAGGATTAGAATTCTGGCTTTTTAATGAATACTCTTCAAGATTACTTAAGCCATCAGAATCCTGATCTCCATTTGTACCGTGTGAACCACTCGGTCGCATCCATGTAATATTGGGCAAGCTTGAATTACAATATTTTCGCTCATACCAATTTGGCAATCCATCCTGGTCAATGTCCCCCAATGAGCAATTAGATGTCTGATTATCTGCTATTAGCGGATTCATGTTTAAATACTGGGTTTCCTCCCAGAATACAATCCTGTCATTGTCAGATTCATTCTGCCAAATATCAAACCATACGCCACAGTCATCATCATCGGTCCATGTAGTCCCATCCTCATCCCCACTAACATACCCGTACCCGTTCGCGTCCCCAAGATCGTCGTCCCCATACCACGAGCCATTCTTCAGGCTGTAATAAATGGTGATATAGTTC